>JAKDLH010000332.1 GCA_030452945.1 Microlunatus sp.
ACCCCGAACTCAAGGGCTGACCTCGACCTGGCCGTCTACCGGATCGTCGACGGCAAGGCGGTGTTGGTCGGGCAATCGGCGACCGGGTCGGCCAACGAGACCGCGGTGCTGACCGCGCCGGAAGCCGGGAGCTACATCGCCCAGGTGGTCAACTTCGCCAACGCGCCCGGGACGACCTCGACGCCGTTCACCTTCCGCGGGACGGCGGTCACGGCGGGCGCTGGCCTGGGGAACTTCTCGGTCACCCCGGCCAACCCACGCGCCACCGCCGGCGTGCCGATCAAACTGACGGCCAGCTGGTCTGGACTGAATGCCGGTACGCCGTATCTGGGGTGGATCGAGTATCCGGACGGGAGCGGGACCATCGTCACGGTGAACTGAGTCCGGTAGGGCCGCTGATGATGACGAAGACCCAGAGCGCCTGCGGACGAGGGGCCGGTCACTGAGACCCTGTGGTCGGCCCCTCGACTGTCTTCGACCGATTCAGCCTGTCTTCGACCGATTCAGCCTGCCTCCGACGAGGAGGTCAGTCCGAAACCTGAGTGTTTTCCCACTGGGCGGTACTCTCTGGCCACTGGGGCGCCGCCGGGGATCGCCGGGGAGCGGAGTCGCAGTTCAATCGGAGGACAACCATGGTCCCAGTGACCGTTACCCGCCCGCGTCGGATCACGACCGGGCTCATCGCTCTGCTCAGCGCATGTCTGCTGCTCAGCCTCGCGCCGGTGGCGTCGGCCGACCCCGACAAGGTGCCGAAGGTGCCGGTGCCCACCGTTACCAGCACCCCGGGCGACTACGTCGTGGCCCTCGCCGATGCTCCGCTCGCGGCGTACGACGGTGACGTCAAGGGCTATCGGGCGACCCGGCCGGACGACGGCGAGCGGGTCGACGTCCGCAGCGGTACGGCCAAGCGGTACCGCTCCTACCTACGGTCACGGCAGAACCGGGTCGCCGCCCGGGTCGGCTCGACCCCCCGGACCCGGTTCGAGGTCGGCGTCTCCGGCTTCACGGCTCGGATGACCGGACAGCAGGCCGCCACGTTGGCGCGGACCGGTGGTGTGGTCTCGGTGACGCCGAACCGGTTGCGGCAGACCCCGAAGGACCAGAACTCGGTGAACTTCTTGAACCTATCCGGCCATCAAGGCGTCTGGTCGAAGCTCGGCGGTCCCGGCAGGTCGGGCCGGGGGGTGGTGGTCGGGGTCCTCGACTCGGGCATCTGGCCCGAGAGTGCCTCTTTCGCCGGCGATCCGCTGGGTGAGCGGTCTCGCGGCCGGTTCGTGCCTTACCGTGCCGGCGGGAAAATCGTGATGGCCAAGTCCGACGGCGCGACCTTCGTCGGTACCTGCCAGTCCGGCCCCGAGTTCGACCGCTCCGACTGCAGCACCAAGATCGTCGGCGCCCGCTACTTCGGTGACGCCTGGCTGGCCAAGGTGCCCGCGGACCAGCGCGACGACTACGTCTCTCCCCGCGACGGCGACGGACACGGCAGTCACGTCGGGTCCATCGCCGTCGGCAACCACGGAGTCCGCACCGAGGTGGACGGGCGGGATCTTGGCCGGATCTCCGGGGTAGCCCCCGCCGCCAAGATCGCGTCCTACAAGGTGCTCTGGGAGGCCAAGGACGCGGCCCAGTCCGGCGGCTACACCTCCGACATCCTGGCCGCGGTCGAAGCGGCCATCAGCGACGGGGTGGACGTGATCAATTTTGCGGTCACCGGCCAGGACGATCCCGCCGATCCGGTCCAACTGGCTTTTCTGTCGGCCGCCTCGGCCGGCATCTTCGTCGCCGCTTCCGCCGGCAACGGCGGTCCGGCCGCCTCGAGTGTGCAGAGCACGTCGCCATGGGTGACCACCGTCGGTGCCCACACGATCGCCCCGCAGTACGGCACGGTGACGCTGGGCAACGGTCGCCGCTACGCCGGGGTCTCCACCTCGATCACCGGCAAGGTGGGTCCGGGCCCGCTGGCGAACGGCTCCAGCCTGGCCGCCGCCGAGCAGAATGCCGCGGCGGCGGCGCAGTGCGCGCCGGGCACCCTCGATCCGTACCGGGCGGCCGGCGCCATCGTGGTCTGCGCTCGAGGCGGCGTGGAGCGGGTGGCGAAGTCGGCCGAGGTGAAGCGGGCCGGCGGCGTGGGAATGGTGTTGGCCAACCCGACCGCCGACACGTTGGACGGCGATCTGCACAGTCTGCCCACAGTGCACGTGGACCCGCCGGCTTCGATCGACATCGCCGCCTACGCCGCTACCCCCGGCGCCACCGCCGTTCTCACCCGGGGCAACTCGACGTCGACCGCGATCGCGTACCCGCAGCTCGCCAGGTTTTCCGCGCGCGGTCCGTCGAAGGGTACGGGCGGGGACACCCTCAAGCCGGACCTGACCGCGCCTGGGGTGTCGATCCTCGGCGCGAGTGCCCCGGCCCACAACGACGGCCAGGATTTCACCATCCTCTCGGGAACGTCCCAAGCCGCCCCCCAGGTCGCGGGCCTGGCCGCGTTGTGGCTCGGCGCCGGGGTCAGACCGAGCTGGTCACCGATGGCGATCAAGTCGGCTTTGATGACCACGGCGAGCGACCTGGTCGACGCCGACGGCAGTCGGTTCACTGATCCGTTCGGCCAGGGTGCGGGTCGGGTACGGCCGGACCGGATGCTCGCGCCCGGGCTGGTCTATCCTGCCGCGGACGACGACTGGTTGGGCTACCTCGAGGGACTTGGGAAGAACACCGGCACCGGCGTCAAGGCGATCGACCCGAGCGACTACAACAGCCCGTCGATCGCGGTCGGACGGCTGGTCGGCACCCAGACCGTCACCCGACGGGTGACGGCCGTCAAACGCGGCGTCTACCGGGTGTCGGCCAAGATCCCGGGCGTCGACGTCTCGGTCAGCCCCTCGAAGCTGTCCTTCCGCCGGGTCGGGCAGACCAAGACCTTCCGAGTCACGTTCACCCGGCGGACCGCCGCCCTGGACCAGGCAGCCACCGGCTTCTTGACCTGGCAGAGGTCGCGGTCGCAGGTCCGCATCCCGCTCGCCGTGACCCCCCGGGAGCTGGAGGCGCCGGCTCTGGTAGCCGGCTCCGGTGCGTCCGGGAAGGTGACGTTGCGGGTGCGTTCCGGCGTCCCCGGCGCGTTCGACGTGCAGGCGTCGGGGCTCGCGACCGGTACCGAGCGGACCGGCTCCCTGGCGCCGAACCAGAACGTCCAGTACGCGTTCCCGATCGCCAGCGGGGTCAAGGCCAGCCGGTTCACCGCCCGGTCCACCGATGCCGCCGCCGATCTGAACCTGTACGTCTACCGAGTGGTCGATGGGTCGGCGGTACTGGTCGCTCAGTCGGCGACAAGCGCAGCTCAGGAGTCGGTGGTGCTGTCGACGCCGGCCCCGGGCACGTACGTCGCTCTGGTGCTCAACGCGGCCGCCGCCCCGGGGAGCACGCAAACGCCGTTCACGTTCCAGGCGGCGTCGGTGGTGCCGGGCACCGGGACGGGAGACTTCGCGGTCACCCCGACCACCAGCCAGGCTGTGGCCGGTGAGCCGATCGACCTGACCGCCACCTGGTCGGGACTCCAGGTGAGCGTTCCGTACGTCGGTTGGATCGAGTATCCGAACGGAACCGGCACCGTCGTCACCGTGAATTGACGGCC
>JAKDLH010000333.1 GCA_030452945.1 Microlunatus sp.
ATTCAAATCCAGCGGGGGCGGGGTGTGTTGGGCACCGGCCGTGATACTCGCGTGCCCGAGCGCGCTAACCCCGGGGATGTGCGCGAGACCGGGCACGCCGACAAGATGTCGAGGCTCAGATCGAGCCGAAACGCTCCCGCAAGGCAGCCTCGTCCTCAGCGCTGAGATTGGACTCGATGAGTTCCATCCGAGTACCGACGAAACGCTGACGGATGCGATCGGCGACCGCGCCGGAGGACAGCAGAAACAGTGCCGACGTGCCTTCGGTCACCCTCTCCTTCACGTTGTTGATGAAGTCGTGATCCACTCCGACGTCTTCCATCTTTCCCCAGATCGCACCAGCCGCCGCTCCGACGCCAGCACCGATCACGGGCACGAAGAACAAGATTCCGAACAGAATCCCCCAGAACATGCCCCCGAGCGCGTAGCGGCCCGTCAGGTCGTCGACCTGGCGGGTCTTGGGCTTGCGCGTCCCCACCGGCCACTCGACGATCGCTGCCTCTTGGACATCGATCAGTCCTGCGCTGTTCAGCTCCTTCAGCGTTCTCATCGCCAGGGACGCGCCGTCCGGACGGTCGAACTTCCACGCGGTCAGGGTCGCCATCGCATCCTCGTTTCTTGGTCGTCGTCTTCTTGGTCGAAGTGTTCGGTGTGAACGCTATCGATTCACTCCCCGGTCCCGAAGACCTCCTGCAACTTCGCCTCCTGCTCGCTCGACAGGTTGCTGGCGATCAGCTCACCGTGGGTCTCACCGAACGCCTCCCGCACGCGGTCGACGACGGCATCTGAGGACAGCAGGAACAGCGCCGAGGTGCCCGGCGTGACGCGGTCCTTCACCTTGTTGATGAACCCATCGTCGATCCCGACGTCGGTCAACGATCCGGTCAGAGCGCCGATGCCGGCCCCGATGGCCAAGCCGAGCAGCGGCACGAAGAAGAGCAGCCCGAACAGCAGACCCCAGAACGACCCGCCCAGCGCTCCGGCACCGGTCAGATTGTTCAGCTGTCGGGTCTTGGGCTTCTTCGCGTCCGGCTGCCAGGACACGACGGCGGCGTCCTGGATGCTGATCAGCTTCTGCGCCTGGAGTGACTCCAGCGCAGCGATGGTCTTGTCCGCGTCGTCGACGTGCGGGAAGGCCCAAGCGGTGAGGGTGGCCATGATGGATCCTTTCAACTGAGGGTTGTCTCAGCCATATTCTGGTCGCCTCGCAGGGTCCCCACCTCACCCGGCGAAGGTGATCAGCGCGGCCTGCGCCAGGTCACAGCATTCCGAGCGATCGGGCGTGGGTGACCGCCGCCCGACGGTCGCTCGCCCCGAGTTTCTGGTGGATCGACCGCTGGTGCGTCTTCACTGTGTTCACCGAGACGTACAGCGCTTGCGCTATCTCCTTGGTGGACATGGTGGTCGCAAGGTAGCGGAGAATGTTGGTCTCCCGCGCCGGGAGTGGGACGAAGATCACGTTCGGACTCGTTGTCACCCTCACATCCTGGGCAGCCATCCGCTCGAGCAGGTCGGCGGCGAAGTCCGGAACGGACGTGCCGAGCTCGATCCGGGTGTTTAGCAGCGGGCCGATCTCTGTCCTGGCCAGGAACGGTTGCCGCAACAGTTCCGAGGCAGCCAGGGTGAGCGCCGACTCGAGTTCGTCGAGGGCGGGTTCAGATCTTCGGCTGGTCGGCTCTCGAGTGGCCCGGGTCAGCTGAGCCTCGACTCGTGCCCGGGTCGAGGCCGGATCGGTGACCCTGTCCGGCGGGACATCGATTGATTCGGCGGTCTCGCGGGCCGACACACTGTTGCCGGCGAGCAGCAGGAAATGCGCCTCCAGCAGGCACGCCTGAGCGATGAGGGTGGCCGGCAACCGGCCCGTCTGAGCGCGCTCCCGCGCCAGCCGGACGGCGGCGATGGCGTCGAACCATTGGCTTCGTGCCGCCAGCAGCCGCGCCGACATCAGCTCAGCTGCGAACTCGGTCTGTGTCTCACTCGCCGAGTCGTTGGCGATCGACAGCCACCGATCGGCGGTGGGCAGGTCGTTGCGGTCGATGGCGACCCCCGAGAGAGCGAGATAGGCGCAACAGGCTTGCAGCGCCTGGGGAATTTCCAGCCGGACGAATCCGTCGATCGCCCGCTGTCCGACCTCTTCTGCTGCCCTCAGCTCACCCCGCATCCAATGCAGGTACGCGAGATGCGCCTGAGCGTTCAGCGTCGGCAGCGCGGTGGCGGCCCGGAGGCCGTCCACCCGCGCGGCTTCGGCCAGATGGTCGCGGGCCGACACGATATCGCCGGTCCACAGCTCGGCGGTACCCACGTTGTTGATCAACAGGGTGCGAATTGCGTCCCAGTCGGCCAAGCCGATGCCAGCCAGGAACACGGGGTCAGTCGGTATCCGTCGGCAGCCGTCGAGAACCGCCTGAAAGTCACCGGTGAAGCGTTTCGGCCCGAAGTCGACGAGATTGAGCAGGAAGTCGTAGCGCCGCCGCTGCTGCCTCGTGACCGTAGGCCCCGTGGCCGTACTTCCGGCAACCGTGCTCAACTGCGTCCTAGCCGCCGCGACGAGTTCGGCGACGTCGGTCGGCTCGCCCGACATCGTCAACACCGAGGCGAGGCTGATGGCCAGCCCGGGCTGGGTCAAGATCACCTCACGTGGCACCTGCTCCAGCAACCGCTTGAACTCTGCCGGCGGCCGGCGGACCGCCCAGCTGACCACGTGCGTGCTCGCGAGGTCTCCGGCAAGCCCCCAGTCACCGGCAGCCAGCGCGTGCCGAATTGCCATTGCCGGCTCATCCTGCTCGGTGAACCATCGAGCGGCGAGCCCGTGCAGAGCTCGTCGCTGCGGCTTTCCGGTCGCCCGGGACCGCAAGAAATCAAGAAGCAGCGGATGCAGCCGATACCACCCCGCCCGTTCCTCGAGCGGTTGGACAAAGGCGTTCTGACGCGCAAGCTCAGACAGGTGGAGGCCGCTGTCCACGCCGCCGCCAAGGGTCTCGGCGAGCTCGGCGGACACCTCGTCCGCCACGCTGATCCGGGCTAGGAACTCCTGCCACTCAGGAGCCAGACCCTCGTAGACCTCGCGCAACAAGTAGTCGGCGATGTAGCCGTCGCGTCCCGAGACCGACTCGACGAACTGTTCTGGATCGGCACTCGCCTGCGCACCGAGCGCCACCAGCCGGAGACCTGCGGCCCAACCTTGGGTTCTGCGGACGGCGCGGTGGACAGCGACTGGACTGACTGAGAGACCCAGCAAGGCGAACAACTCTGCAGCCTCGTCCTCATCGAAGGCAAGACTCCCCACCCGGAGGTTCTCCAATAATCCGTCCAGCCGCAGGCGATGCAGGGGCCAGGGTGGGTCGTGGCGGGTGAGGACGATCAGGTGAAGTCGGCTGGCGGCCGCGGCTACGAATTCGATCAACTGCTCGTGCACGTCGATGCCGGTCACAGCGTGCAGGTCCTCCAGCACCAGACAGGTGTCGAAGTCCTGCCGGGAGAGCAGTTGCGCCAACCGGGCGGGCACGTTCTGAGGGGCTTCGTGGGCGGAGGACTCGATCACCGCGAGCTCGTCAGCCTCGTCATCCTGAACGGCGCCGGCCAGGGCTCGCAGAATCGCCGACCAGAAATGGCCGGCACT
>JAKDLH010000334.1 GCA_030452945.1 Microlunatus sp.
GGACCCCGCTCAACCGGTCGGCGAACAGCCGTACCGCTGTGGCGCTCGCTCGATGCCGCGGCGGGACAACCGGAAATCGTGGTCCACGAGCTGGTCGGCGACAGCTATCAGGTGACCGGTGTCGCGCGGGGGCAGTATCGCCGCGTCTGATCTGATCGGTCCCAGCGGCTGAATGCCTTACTCTCCCGACATGACGCCTCGTCGTAACGGGCACATCGTCCTGGCCGCCGCCGACAGCGCGGCTTTCGGTTCGCTGCGCCGTCGGCCCACGTCGCGCAAGGAGCGGTACGCGATGGGCAAGGCGCTGCGCCAGAAGGTGCCGCGCTCCGCGCTCGGGACCTGGCAGGTCCGCTCCGACCGGCCCGATCCGGTCGAGCTGGTCCAGCAGTCGCACGAAGGACGGATCGAGGGGCTGATCCCGGTCCGAGTGGCGCGGATGGTCGGATCGCCGTACGGGTTTCTGCGGGGGAGCGCGATCGTGATGGCCCACGATGTCGCGTCTCTGCCGGCTACCGGGATCTACCCGGTGATCTGCGGCGACGCACACCTGGGCAACTTCGGCTTCTATGCCTCGCCGGAGGGCGAGCTGGTGATCGATCTCAACGACTTCGACGAGGCCCATCCCGGCGGCTGGGAATGGGATTTGCGCCGACTGGTCGCGAGCATCTGGGTCGCGGGACGACAGAACGGCAGCAGCGAGAACCAGTGCGCGGACTCGGTCGCCTCTTGTGTCCGGGCCTACCGCGACGAGGTCACTTTCCTCGCCGACCAGCCGCTGCTGAAGCGGTCGTACAACCGGCTCGACGTCTCTCGGCTGCACGAGACCGCGACCGAGAAGACGCTACGGGCCGAGATCGCCCGAGCGGCCAAACGTGCGCGCAACCGGACCTCGGATCGGGCGGTGCCCCGGTTCACCCACCAGCACCAGGGCCGTCGGCGGATCGTGGAAGAACCGCCGCTGATCACTCACGTTCCCGAGGAGGAGGAGAACGCGATCGCGGAGGCGCTGGACGATTATCTGCTGACGCTGGCCAGTCACTGGCGGCGGATGCTGGGCGGCTACACGATCCTCGACGTCGCCCACAAGGTGGTCGGCGTCGGCAGTGTCGGACTCCGTGCGTACGTGGTGTTGTTGGAGGGCAGCAGCCCCGAGGACGTGGTGTTCCTGCAACTCAAGCAGGCCCGACGTTCGGTGCTGGCCCCCTACGTGCACGGTGATTCCGCCTGGCACGCGCATCAAGGTCAACGGGTGGTGGAATACCAGCAGGCGCTGCAGACGGTCAGCGACCCGCTGCTCGGCTGGACCACGGTCGGGGATTTTCAGTACTACGTCCGGCAGTTCCGCAACATGAAGGGCACCATCCCGCTGGACGCGATCGACACCAACGCCTTGACCGACTACGCCGGGATCGTGGGGCATCTGCTGGCCAAAGGGCATGCCCGGACCAGTGGCGCCTCGATGATCTCGGGCTACTTCGGCAAGGGCGACAATATTGAGAAGGCCATGTGCCGGTTCGCGGCCGCGTACGCCGACCAGACCGAGGCCGATCACGCGAGTTTCCTGGCCGCGGTCCGAGCCGGGAAGCTGCCGATTGGAGAGGGTGTCCTGGAGCGGGCTGGCAGTGCCTTCCGTCCCTGACTGCCGAGTTGTCAGCGGGTGCGGTCGCTCGGGCGGCCACAGCCAGCAAGGCCAGTGCGAGTCGCCGCACGCTTCAGTTCGTTCTACCCGACCGGGCCGTAGGATCGGCCAGTCGTGCCTCCGCACGACCTGTGACGACATCTGAGGAGAATCCGTCGTGATCCGCACCCACGGCGCCGGCACTCTGCGTGCCGAGCAGGCCGGTCAGTCATGCGTCCTTGCCGGTTGGGTCGCCCGCCGACGCGATCACGGCGGGGTGGCGTTCGTCGATCTGCGGGACGCCACCGGAGTGGCGCAGGTGGTCATTCGCGACGAGGTGCTCGCGGCCGGCGGCGCCCATGACCTGCGCAACGAGTTCTGCGTCGCGGTCACCGGGATGGTCGAAAGACGTCCGGAGGGCAACGCCAACCCCGACCTGCCGACCGGTGAGATCGAACTCGCCGCTTCCGCGATCGAGGTGCTGAACTCGTCCGCGCCGCTGCCGTTCCAAATCGACGAGCGGGTGAGCGTGGGGGAGGAAGCTCGGCTGAAGTACCGCTACCTGGATCTGCGACGGCCCGCTCAAGCACAGGCCATCCGCCTGCGCAGCAAGGTCAACCAGGTGGCTCGTACGCTGCTCGCCGAGCGGGATTTCGTCGAGATCGAAACCCCCACGTTGACCCGGTCGACGCCGGAGGGGGCCCGGGACTTCCTGGTGCCGGCGCGCCTGCAGCCCGGTAGCTGGTACGCGTTGCCGCAAAGCCCGCAGCTGTTCAAGCAACTGCTGATGGTGGCCGGAATGGAACGTTACTTCCAGATCGCCCGCTGCTATCGGGACGAAGACTTCCGCGCCGACCGGCAGCCGGAGTTTACCCAGCTCGACGTGGAGATGAGCTTCGTCGACCAAGACGACGTGATCGAGCTGTCCGAGACCTTGATCACCGCCATCTGGGCGCTGATCGACCACCGGCCGACCACGCCGTTCGCGCGGATGACCTACGCCGACGCGATGGAACGGTATGGCACCGACAAGCCCGACCTGCGGTTCGCCAGCGAGATCACCGACCTGACCGCGTTCTTCGCCGACACCGGCTTCCGGGTGTTTCAGGCCGACTACGTCGGCGCGCTCGTCATGCCAGGCGGGGCGGATCAGCCTCGACGGACCTTCGACGCGTGGCAAGAGTTCGCCAAGCAGCGCGGGCATCGGGGGCTGGCGTACGTGACCATCGGTGGGGACGGCACTCTCGGCGGGCCGGTGGCCAAGAACCTCTCCGAGACCGAACGGTCAGGGCTGGCGGCCGCGGTCGGCGCACAACCGGGGGATTGCGTGTTCTTCGCGGCCGGTGGCCGGCGCAGCGCGCAGTCGCGGTTGGGGGCGACCCGGTTGGAGGTCGTCCGGCGGTGCGGACTGATCGATGAGTCGGCTTGGTCGTTCCTGTGGGTCATCGACGCCCCGCTGTTCGAGCCGGCCGGCGACGCCGTCGCGGCCGGTGACGTGGCGGTGGGCTCGGGCGCCTGGACCGCGGTGCACCACGCCTTCACCTCGCCGAAGCCGGAGTCGATGGAGACCTTCGACACCGACCCGGGCGCGGCGCTGGCGTACGCCTACGACCTGGTCTGTAACGGCAACGAGATCGCGGGCGGCTCCATCCGTATCCACCGCCGCGACATCCAGGAGCGGGTGTTCGCGGTGATGGGCCTGTCTGCGGCGGAGGCCCAGGAGAAGTTCGGTTTCCTGCTGGACGCGTTCGCCTACGGGGCTCCGCCGCACGGCGGCGTCGCCTTCGGCTGGGACCGGATCTGCGCCCTGCTGGCCGGGACCGACTCGATCCGGGAGGTGATCGCCTTCCCCAAGTCCGGCGGTGGGATGGACCCACTGACCGAGGCGCCGGCCCCGATCACCGCGGCTCAACGCAAGGAGGCGGGGGTGGACGCCAAACCGGCGTCCTGAG
>JAKDLH010000042.1 GCA_030452945.1 Microlunatus sp.
TACGCCGTGGGTGCTGGATCCGGTAGCCGCCGGGACTTTGCCGGTGCGCACTCCGCTAGCCCACCAACTGCGGGACCTGACTCCCGCCGTCATCCGCGGCAACGCCTCGGAGATCGTTGCGGTCGCCGGCGTCGGCGCTGGCGGTCGCGGGGTGGACGCCGCCGACGATGTGGAAGAAGTCCTCGACCCGGCCAAAGCCCTAGCGGCAGCCAGCGGTGCGGTGATCGCGGTCTCCGGTCCCGTCGATGCGGTGACCGATGGGGATCACGTGGTGCGAATCGCCAACGGCGACCCGCTGCTGACCCGTATCACCGGCGGGGGTTGCGCCCTCGGGGCGGTCATAGCTGCCTTCGCCGCCGTCGATGCCGACCGGCTGGCCACGACCGTCGCCGCGGTCACCGTCTACACCGTCGCCGCAGAGCTCGCCGCGCAGCGCAGCACGGGACCGGGAAGTTTCGCCGCATGCTTCCTTGATGCGTTGGCCACGGTTGACGCGGCGGCCATCACCACCAGAGCTCGCCTCTCGTGATCGGGGGTCAAGCACGCATCGATCTGTCGGTGTATCTGGTCACCGACGCGGTACAGGTGGCCTCTCGGGGCCGTGCCGTGGCGGCCACGGTCGCCGCCGCGGTGGCCGGCGGAGTGACTACGGTGCAGGTGCGAGAGAAGCGGGCACCGGCCGCTGAGTTCCTGAGCACCGTCTTGGCGGTGGCTGACGTACTGCCGGACGGTGTGACCTTGTTGGTCAACGACCGGATTGATGTGTTCCTGGCCGCTCGCGCCGCCGGTGCCCGGGTGAGCGGTGTGCACGTTGGACAGACGGACCTGTCGGTCACGGTGGTACGTGAGCTGGTGGGTGGGGACGCGCTGATCGGGTTGAGCGCCGCGACCAGCGAGGAACTGTCCCGAGCTGCAGCTGACCCCGGGCGCGTCGACTACGTGGGGATCGGGGTGCTGCGGGCCACCAGCACCAAGACCGACACGCCGCCGCCGTTGGGGATTCCCGGCTTCGCCCGTCTGGCTGGGTCGTCCAGGCTGCCGGCCGTGGCGATCGGTGGCGTCACCGTCGCCGACATGGCACCGTTGCGCAGAGCCGGGGCAGCCGGGGCAGCAATCGTCTCAGGAATTTGCGCGGCGAGCGATCCACGAATGGCCGCACGGAAGTACGCCGACGCGTGGACTGGACCCGCGTAGCCGACGGGCGATCTGGTGTGCGCGACCGCTTTATCCGAGGGCACCCGCCTTGGGAATCGGTCGGCCGCTGGTCGGGTTGGGCACCGAGGTGTCGTCGAAGACCAGGGGCAGGACCATCGCCGCTTCCTGGTCGCCCAAATCCAGGTCGGCGGCTCGAGACGGCCGCCGGTAATCGGTGGAGCGGAACCCGAAGTTCTTCGCGAAGGCAATCGCGCGGGCATTGTCGATGCCCACCCAATAGAAGAGCTGCTGAAAGCCCTGCTGTGAGGCCAGGGCCGCGGCCGCCTCGGTGAGACGCCAGGAGACGCCCGTGCTGCGGGCTTCTGGGACAACGTACAGACCGAAGATCTCCGCGGTCTCCGGATCGTCCGCGGCGCCGGCGAGGCTCGCGATGCCTTCCGATCGACCCTGGCGTTCGGCCACCAGTCGCACGGACTGGATCATGCGGTCGCGCCAGAACTGCTCCCCTTGGGCGGCCTCATCGGCGAGCCTGGCCGTGAAGAACGTCGGAGACTCCTGCAGGGCACGCAACCGAGCGGCACGGTACAACTGCCAGTCAGACTCGACCAGTATCCGGACCGTGATCTTTGCCATGGCTCATTGTGGCATCCCGATCGACCAAGGTGGCCGTCAGCCGGACGTCGCAGCGTAGTCGGTGGATTCAGATTCAGATTCAGGCTCCGGGGAGGCGTCCTCGGTCTTGGCCCGATCGTCGGCCACCTCGGCGGCAGGTAGCTCCACCGTCTGCTCCATCGCGATCGGCTGACGCGTCCGAGTCTCCTCCAGGTCACTCAACTCCAGCTGAGGCACCTCCGGCAGACTCTGAGCCGTCTCAGCTGCCAGCGCACTGAGCGAAGTCAACTGGCTCAGCATGGCCTGCTTGCGGCGATCGAGAAGCTCCTGCTCACGGCGCATCTGGCGACGTCGCCAGGCGAACTCTTGACGGGCCCGCTCGTCGATGGTGCCCGCCTGCTCCTGGGCACGACCCACGATCGCCTCGGCGTCGGTCAGACTCTGCCGCTTCACCCGCTCGGCCTCGGTCAGTGCCTCGTTTCGGAGCCGGGCAGCGATCTCGGTCTGCTCGCTCAGGTGGGCAGCCGCTTGGGTCTGGAGCTGACTCGACTCGCTGAGCAGCGCCTCGATCCTGGCTTGGGCCTCATCCTGCACGTTCCTCAGATCGGTCAGCGCCTGATCGCGCTCCACCGCCGTCTGCTCCCGCAGCGTGGCTGCCTCCTTCTCGGCCGCTCCGAGAAGCTGCTGTGCCTCGACTCGTGCGGTTTGGAGTCGAGCAGCACTCAGGCGCTGGTTCTCGGCCAGCAGGGCCTCGGCCTCAACTCTGGCGGCCGCCAGCAGCTGGTCGGACTCGGACCGGGCGTGCTCGTACAGTGCCGCCACGTGCGCCTCGGTCTGCTGACGCAGCGCGTCCAGCTCGGTGACTTGGCGATCACGCAAACCGTTGAGTTCGTCTTGAACCCGCTCGCGGTGCTGCTGGGTGTCGGTGTCGGTCTGCTCCAGCAGACGATCAGCGTCGCGCTGGGCTTGCGCGGTGATGTCACCGGCCTGCTCTTCGGCTACCCGGAGGAGCTCCTGGGCGCGCCCACCGAGGTTGTTGAAGTCGGGGTGGGCCCGTTCGTGGGCCTCGCTCAGATCATCGCGGAGCTGACCGTTCTCGTTGATCAGCCGCTGCACCTGGGCGTCGAGCTCGGCCAGTCGCGTCTGGACCGAGCGCACGTAGTCATCGACCGGGGCGCGGTCATAACCGCGACGGTTCCCGGGAAAGTCGCTGGAGGGGACGGAGGCGGAGAGAGAGGCCACGGCGATCCTTGTCGGTTGTTATCTGTTTGGTTTCGGTTAGGAGGTCGGTGTGGTGGGCGCCGGAGCTGTCAACGACTTCCGACGTCACGGAGGTCGGCTACCTGATCAGGTGAGATCACCACGGTGGTGTCCGGATCAGACGGGGGCGCGGTCTCACCGGGCTCGGCGGTCGCCTCGGGCCCGGCGGTCACCTCGAGGTTCGCCGTCTCTTCGGGGTCACCAGCGTCATCCTCGCTCGACTTTTCGGCGATCTCGAGTTCAGCGCTCTCCCGGCGGGCCGGCAGGGCCGGTGCGAGTCCGGTCGGCAGCGCGACGGTCTGGTCGCCCAGCTCGGCGGTAAACGCCTCGAGATCATCGGGCTCGGGGAAAGCGGTCGCGGTCTCCTGGGCGAGAGCGGAGAGGCTGGCGAGTTGGGCGAGCACAGCTTGTTTGCGCTGGTTCAGCAGGTCGGTCTCGCGACGCAGTTGCTCCTTGCGCCAGCCGAACTCCTGCTGGGTGCGCTCGCTGATCGCGACAGCTTGCTGCTTCGCTGACTCCAGTCGTCTCTCTGCCTCGGTGATGGAGGCGAGCTTGAGTTGCTCGGCCTCGGCCAGCGCGTTCTCGCGGATCCGGGTGGCCTCGGCGATGTCGCTTTCCAATCGGGCCGCTGACTCCTCGTGGTAGCGCGTGGCCTCGGTCAACATGCCGGACGTCTGCTGCGCCGCCTCCTCTTGAGCGCGGCGCAACTCGGTCAGCGCCGCTTCCCGCTCTGCCGCGATCTGCTGACGGGTGCCGGCGATCTCACGCTCGACCGTACGACGGAGCTCCTCGGTGTCCAGGTACGCCTGCTGCCGGACAGACTGGGCGTCGTGTTCGGCCGAACGGCGAAGCGACTCCGCCTGTCGACGGCCAGCTTCTAGCAGCGCCTCTGATTCGGACTTCGCTCGGTCGAGGTGAGTCGCCCCATCCTCCTCGAGCTGAGTCCGAACCTGGTCGATCTCGGCCAGTCCACCCGACTTGAGCTCGTGGCCTTCGCGGGTGGCTTCAGCGCGAGTGGCATCGGCCTCGCGTCGGGCCTCCTCCTGCAGGCGCTCGGCGTCGACCGTAGCGCGATCCAGCACATCGCGGGCTTGCTCCTCAGCAAGCCGCAGGATTTCCGCGGCGCGGCCACCCAGGTTGCTGTAGTCCACCTCGGCGGACTGCTGGTTCTCTTCCACCTGCTGGCGCAGGGTGCTGACCTGCTGGTCTAGTTCGGCCGCCTCGCGGCGAACCTGGACTACGGCGGTCTCGAGCGAACGGACGTACTCATCGACCGACGCCCGGTCATAGCCGCGCAGGGCGGTAGGGAAACTCCCGGCAGCGCTGGCGGTGTCGTCGAAGAGCCCCAACCCGGTGTTGTCTGACGTCATGACAGTGCTGCCTCCGTACGCTCGTCGGCTGACGCCGGTTCGACCAACTCGATGAGCACCCCGCCGGTGTCTCTGGGGTGCACGAAGTTGATCCGGGACCCCCCAGTGCCAGTTCTGGCTGCATCATAAAGCAGCCGCAGACCCCTTTTTCGAAGGACACCCGTGGCGTGGTCGATGTTCTCGACCCGAAAGGCCAGTTGCTGCAGACCCGGTCCCGCGCGGTCCAGGAAACGAGCGATCGGACTGTCGGGCGTCAAGGGGGCGAGGAGTTGCAGCTGAGCGCCGTCGTCGCCCACCGGAGCCAGCATGGCTTCGGTCACCCCTTGCTCGGAGTTCTCCTCGCGGTGCAGCAGTTGGAGCCCGAGGACGTTGGTGTGGAATTCGATGGCCACGGTGAGGTCTGGGACCGCGACCCCCACATGGTCGATCGCGACCAGGCCGGGCACAGCAAGTGGCTCCATGACCCAACAGTGTCAGACTGGACGGCAGACCAGACTGTGCACCAGCACCAGACTGGCCCGTCAGACCGACTGGCGGAACGAAGGAGGCTCTAGATGTCCACGGGTTCGGTGATCGTCGGCGGTGCGCGAACTCCGTTCGGCAAGCTGCTCGGCAGTCTCGGTTCGCTGGCCGCCACTGACCTCGGCGGGATCGCGATCGAGGCCGCGCTAGCCAGGGCGGGTCTCGCCGGGGATCAGATCGACGTCGTCGTGCTTGGGCAAGTCCTGCAGGCCGGCGCCGGTCAGTTGCCATCCCGCCAGGCCGCGGTCAAGGGCGGCATCGCCATGTCGGTGCCGTCGGTCACGATCAACAAGGTCTGCTTGTCGGGACTCGCGGCGGTGGCGCAGGCTGACCAGTTGATCCGCGCCGGCGACGCCGAGGTCGTGGTGGCTGGCGGCATGGAGTCGATGACCCAGGCGCCGCACCTGCTCGAGAAGTCGCGGACCGGCTACGTCTACGGCGACGTCACTGTGCGGGATCATCTGGCGTTGGACGGGCTGTGGGATGCCTTCACCGACCAGGCGATGGGTCTATTGACCGAAAGCTGCAACACCGGGGAGGCCGAAGTCACCCGCGAGGAGTCCGACGCGTTCTCGGCTCGCTCCCACCAGCGTGCCGAGGCGGCGGCGGAGGTGTTGGCGACCGAGATCGTGCCCGTCGAGGTGCCTCAGCGCAAGGGTCCGCCGGTCGCGGTTGCCGTCGACGAGGGTGTTCGCGCCGGCGTGACCGCCCAGAGCCTGGCTGGACTACGCCCAGCGTTCCGGTCCGACGGCACGATCACGGCCGGATCGTCCAGCCCGATCTCCGACGGCGCCGCCGCACTGGTGGTGGCCTCGGCCGAAGCCGCCGAGCGTCTTGGTCTGCCCGTGCTCGCCCGCGTCGGAGCGTACGGCCAGGTTGCCGGACCCGACAGCTCACTGCAGCTCCAGCCGGCCCGTGCGATCGAGACCGCCGCCAAGCGGCAGGGAATCGGGGTCACCGACTTCGACCTGATCGAGATCAATGAGGCGTTCGCCGCGGTCGGTATCGCCAGTGCCCGGGCCTTGGGCCTGAGCCAGGCCGACGTAGACGAACGGGTCAACATTCACGGCGGCGCGATCGCCCTCGGTCACCCCATCGGGGCCTCCGGCGCCCGGCTGCTGCTGCACCTCGCGTACGAGCTGCAACGACGGGGGAGTGGCACCGCGGTGGCCGCTCTGTGCGGCGGCGGGGGCCAGGGCGACGCCCTGATCCTCAGCGCGGCGTGAGCGCTTCTGACCGCCGGGCGAGGGAGGATCTGATCGGGCTGATCGAGCGTGCCCGCCAGGGCCGCGGACGGGCGATCGGTCGGTTGATCACCCTGGTCGAGAACGGAGCGAGTGAGCTTCGCGAGCTGATGCGGCTGCTGACTCCGGACACTGGCCGCGCTCGGGTGATCGGGTTGACCGGTGCCCCAGGTGTCGGCAAGTCCACCACGGTGGCCGCGCTGATTACCGCGCTGCGTGCCCAGGGGCACCGGGTCGCCGTGCTGGCGGTCGATCCGAGCTCCCCGTTCTCCGGCGGCGCGTTGCTGGGTGACCGCGTCCGCATGCAGCAGCACGCGTTGGACACCGGGGTGTTCATTCGCTCGATGGCCACCCGAGGCCATCTCGGCGGGCTGGCGGTGGCGGCACCGCAGGCGGTCCGCGTCCTCGATGCCGCAGGCTTCGACACAGTGTTGGTGGAGACCGTTGGGGTCGGTCAGTCCGAGGTCGAGGTAGCCGCGCAGGTCGATGTCACCGTGGTGCTGCTGGCGCCTGGCATGGGCGACGGTATCCAGGCGGCGAAGGCCGGGGTGCTGGAGATCGGCGACCTGTTCGTCGTCAACAAGGCCGACCGCGAGGGCGCCCACTCGGTGGTCCGTGAGCTTCGCAACATGGTCGCCCTGGCCGACCGAGGGCCCGAGGACTGGAAACCACCGGTGCTGTCCACCACTGCCGCCGACGGCACCGGCATCGCCAAGCTGCTCGACGAGCTTGATCGCTTCAGTGCCCATGCGACCGGGTCTGGCCTGCAGCGTGGCCGGCGAGAACTCCGGGCTCGCCGCGAGGTCGAATCGTTGGTCTTGGCGAGCCTGCGTGCCGCCTTGCCGACCCACGGGGGCGCTGGCCTGGAGGGTGTGGCGACCGAGGTCGCGGCCGGGCGGCTGGACCCCTACACGGCCGCCGACCGGGTGCTCTCAGCCTCAACTCTAGGGTGAGGCCGGGCGGCCTCGCGGCGGCGTGGCGGCATGAGAGACCGCTGAGCTTGCGATAGAAAGTCACCAACGACGCACCTGGCCGGTCGCTCCGTGTCCGGCGCCCGATACGCGTGGGGAGGTGAACCGCATGAGATGGATCAAGCGCATCCTGGGCCTCCTGGCCCTCGGGTTCGTGCTGTTCTACCTGGTCAACCAGCCCCAGGGAGCGGCCGACGCGGTCCGCGGGGCGGCTGCCGCTGTCGGCACCGCCATCACCTCGATCATCACGTTCTTCAACGCTCTTGCCGGTTGAGACAGTGATCACTATGCCCGGACCACTGGCCTGGCTGGATCCGAAGGTCGAGAGGTACCTCCTGGTCGAGGACGGGGAGATGCTTCGCGACGAGGTGATGCGGCACTGGGCGTCGCGCGTGTGGCCGACCCTGCGACTGGCCGTCGGGGTGTGGTTCTTCGCCGGGGCGTTCGTGTTCCGCTCCTGGTTCTTCTGGGTGGTCCTGGTCCTGTCGCTGCTGGTGATCGCCCAGGCGCTCTGGTCGCTGGCGGACCAGTACCGTGATCGGTTCGTGGTCACGAACCAAAAGGTCTATCGCGTGCACGGCAACATCGACCAGGTACGGGCGAGCGTGCCGCTGACCAGGATCTTGGACATCACGGTGGACCGACCGGCGCTCGGACGGCTCCTCGGGTTCGGTCACTTCGTCTTCGAGTCGGCCGCGCAGGATCAGGGGCTGCGCGAAATCAAGTGGGTGCCCCAGATCGACGAGCGCGAGCGGCTGATTCAGCGGGTCATCCACGAGGCTGGGCTGGGAACGGGACCGACCACGAGCGCCTCGTCCGGGGACGACGGCACGTGAGCCGCGCACGGCACCGACTGCCGTTCGATCCGATCGAGGAGGCAGCGCGACTCTGGGAGCAGCGGTGGAGTGAAAGGCCGAGGATGCGCGCCGTCACCTCGCTGATGCGCGTACACCAACTCGTGCTGACCGAGCTGGACGAGTTGTTGCGGCCGCTGGGTCTGAGCTTCGCTCGCTACGAGGTCTTGGTGCTGCTGTCGTTCTCCCGCCGGGGGGCACTGCCCCTGGGCAAGATCGGGGAGCGGCTGCAGGTGCACGCCACCTCAGTCACACCGTTGGTGAACAGACTGGAGAACGCCGGGCTGATCAAGCGCACCCCGCATCCCGAGGACGGTCGTGCGGTCCTGGCTTCGATCACGTCGGAGGGGCAGCGGGTGCTGCAGCAGGCCACCGAGGCGATCACTGCTGACCGTTTCGGGTTGGGATCGTTGACCGAGGCGGAGTGTGACGAGCTGACGGCCCTGTTGACCCGACCGCGAGCCGACGCCGGTGACTTCTGACCGTGACTCTCCCACCCTCACGGGCTCCGGACGCACCAGTATCTTGGGTGGGTCATGACGAGTCGGAGGTCCCGATGACGCAGCACTCAGATTCACACCCGCCGGAAGCACCGCCGCCGGACTCCGGTCGGAACCGCTGGCGGGCCGCGTACGACGCGGCCGAAGCGGCCGGACGAATCCGCGACGCCGACTTCACGACGCTCTCCGGGGTCGAAGTCGACCCGGTGTACGGTCCGGCCGACGCGACCGCGGAGCGGGCCGACCCGCGGATGTCGCGGATTGGCTGGCCGGGCGAATTCCCCTTCACCCGCGGGCTGTATCCGACCGGCTACCGCGGCCGGGAATGGACGATCCGTCAGTTCGCCGGTTTCGGCAACGCGCGGCACACCAACGAGCGCTATCGGATGATCCTGGACGCCGGCGGCGGCGGACTGAGTGTGGCGTTCGACATGCCGACGCTGATGGGTCGCGACTCCGATGACCCCCGCAGCCTGGGCGAGGTCGGGCACTGCGGGGTCGCGATCGACTCAGCCGCCGACATGGAGGTGCTCTTCGCCGGCATCGACCTGGCTGCCGTGACGACCTCGATGACCATCTCCGGACCGGCGGTGCCCATCTTCTGCATGTACCTGGTCGCCGCGGAACGGCAGGGTGTGGACATCGCTGGGCTGGACGGGACCCTGCAGACCGACATCTTCAAGGAGTACATCGCTCAGAAGGAGTGGTTGTTCCCGCCGGAGCCGCACCTGCGGCTGATCGGTGACCTGATGGAATTCTGCGTGAGCCAGGTCCCGGCCTACAAGCCGTTGAGCGTGTCCGGCTACCACATCCGCGAAGCAGGTTCGACGGCCGCACAGGAACTCGCGTTCACCCTGGCCGACGGCTTCGGCTACGTGGAACTCGGCCTGTCGCGCGGTCTGGACCTCGAGGCGTTCGCGCCGGGGCTGAGCTTCTTCTTCGACGCCCACATCGACTTCTTCGAGGAGATCGCCAAATTCCGGGCGGCCCGTCGGATCTGGGCCCGCTGGCTGCGGGACCGGTTTGGAGCCAAGACCGCTCGGGCGCAGTGGCTCAGATTCCACACCCAGACCGCCGGGGTGTCGTTGACCGCCCAACAGCCGTACAACAACGTGGTCCGGACCACGGTCGAGGCGCTGGCCGCGGTGCTGGGTGGGACCAACTCGTTGCACACCAACGCCTTGGACGAGACCCTGGCCCTGCCGACGGAGTCTTCCGCCGAGATCGCCCTGCGCACCCAGCAGGTACTGGCGGCCGAGACGGGCGTGGGCAACGTCGCTGATCCACTGGGCGGTTCGTGGTACGTCGAGGCTCTCACCGACGAGTTGGAGGCGGCAGCGGAGAGGATCTTCGCTCAGATCATCGAACTGGGCGGCGGGGAGGACCTCGACCACCCGATCGGCCCGGTCACCTCCGGCTTGCTGCGCGGGATCGAAGAGGGCTGGTTCACCGCACAGATCGCCGACGCGGCCTTCACCTATCAAACGGGCTTGGAAAAGGGGGACAAGCTGGTGGTCGGGGTGAACGCCCACACCGCGACCGTCGCCGGTGAGCTGGAGATTCTTCGGGTGAGCCACGAGGTCGAGCTGGAGCAGCGGGAACTGCTGGCAACTCGCCGCTCGGCGCGCGACGACGAGATTGTCCGCCGTACGCTGGCCGACCTCACCGAGGCGGCTCGCTCGGCGTCGACGAACTTGGTGCCGCCGATGCTCGCCGCCGCCCGGGCCGAGGCGACTCTGGGGGAGATCTGCGACGTGCTGCGCGCGGAGTGGGGCGAATACACCGAATCAGCGCGCTTCTGAGTCGCGTTGGCGCTCCCGAGCCCGGAGTCAGGGCCGACAGGGCGCGCCGACGCCGCCCGTCGCGGTGCTCGTCATCGAGGCGGCGGTCTCTTCGATCAGTTGCGGACTGGCCCGGCCGGAGCCGACGCCGAACGGCTCGCTCAGGGCCATGACGATCAGCAGCAAGACCAGCGTGAAGACGCTGGACATCGCCACCAGCACCGCCTGAGTGGTCGGCTTCGCCGGTAGCGTGACCACGAAGATGATCATGACGACGAACGCGCCGCCGCCGATGAGCAGGATCCAGAGCATGGCCGGGAGTTGCGTCTCGGCCGTGACCAGCCGGGTCTCCCGGGCGGTCGAGATGGCGCCGATCTGGGAGACGAGATTGGTGGCCGTGCCGGCATGCAGGGCGCCGACCGGAGGCTGGTCGTCGACCCCGACGGAGACCACCAGGTCATGGTAGGCAGCGTCGACCTCCGGAGCCCCCCCTTGGTGCTCGCGCAGCGCGGGCCAATCGTAGATCGGAACCGCGCGGGCGTAGCAAATCAGCGCGCGCTGGATACTGGTCTGGCTGTCGGGGAACAGGTACGCCTGTTCGTAGGCGGTTCCGATCGACGTCGCTTCGTCGCCGACCGCCTGCCGGGCATCGGCGAACTGGCCGAACAAGAAGAGGATCGAGAATCCGACGACCACGCCGTAGGCGGTCGCGACGTACGACAGGGTCGCCGACCAGGAGGGGTGCTCGACGTCGGCCGCGGGCACCCTGTGGCGGATCAGCAGGACGACCCCGAAGACGATGAGCCCGGCGACGACGAGGATGACCCCGTTGACCCAGGCCTCAGGCATGTCGGGTCCCGTCCCCTGATGGCCAGATCACTGGGTCGTTCATCGCACTCCTCGACGCCGACGTCGATGTCGGTGCCCAGCGTTTCAGGACCTCCCTGAGCACCGCATCACCCGGAACGGATGATGTGCGATGCCCGCCCAGCGGCGCCGCTCAGCTGGCCCGGGTTTCGGTCAGCGGCCAGCCGTGAGCACTGAGCCGGTTCCGTACCCGGTTCACGTCCTCGTGGCGAGGCAACTCGTCGGTCACCTTGGTGATCATCGTGCCGATGTCGGTGTCGTCGACCGGGAGCTCGCCGGAGACGATCAGCTCATGGGTGACCGCGCGAACCTCGTCACCGCTCAGTCGGCGGGCGAGCACGGCCAGCAACGGAATGTAGTCGCTCTCCGGCACCCCCTCGGGATAACCGGCGCGCAACCAGCTCACGATCGAGCCGAGAAACACGGGGAGCGCCATTCGTCGGAGTCTAGTGCGGGCTCAGCCGAACATCTGCTTGCCGAAGACGATCACCACGATGCCGAACAGCGACGCGATGACACACAGCCCGAAGCACAGTGCGGCGCCGGCCTTGCCGGAGACGCTGGCTTGCGAGGCCTCGGTTCTCGTCGGCTCACCCGCAGGTACGGTCCCCTCCGGCGCCATCACCACGGGTATGCCGACCCGGTTGCGATCCAGCGAGCGGACGCCGAGTGCGAACAGGATCGGGAGCCCGGCACCCAACAGCAGCCCGGCGGCGGCCACCTGCCACAGCGCGCCGAACGCGTTGGTCAGGATCTCCATGATGATCAGCTCCTCTCCGGCTGAGCACCGACCGCAACGGGTTCGACGGCGTCGGTCTCATCGACCGGGGCCAGCCCGCCCCGCCAGTCGGCGTTGACGTTGCCGGGATTGATGGGGGTCTTGCGTGAGTAGAGGAACATCCAGGTCGATATCGCCACCAAGAAGGCGAAGACCAGCGCGACGCCGATGGCACCGCCGATGCTCTGGGCTACGAACCAGCACAGGGCGCCGACGGCGCCGGCGGCGGGCAGCGTGGTCACCCAGGCCACAGCCATCCGACCGGCCACCCCCCAGCGAACCAACGCGCCTTGCTTCCCGACGCCGGAACCGAGGATCGACCCGGTGGCCACCTGAGTGGTCGACAGGGCCATGCCGAGGTGGCTGGAGGACAAGATGATGGCGGCGGACGCGGTCTCGGCGGCCATGCCCTGCGGGGATTGGATCTCGACCAGACCCTTGCCCAAGGTACGGATCACCCGCCAGCCACCGACGTAGGTGCCCGCCGCGATCGCCACCGCGCAGGACGCCTTGACCCAGAAGGGGATCGCTTCGGTGTCGGTCCAGCTGCCGTAGGCGATCAGCGACAGGGTGATCACGCCCATGGTCTTCTGCGCGTCGTTGGTGCCGTGGGCCAAAGACACCAGGGAGGCGGAGCCGATCTGACCCCAACGGAACCCTTTGTCGCGACGAGCCTGTGGCACCCGGGCGACGATCTGGTAGACCGCCCAGGTGCCGAAGCCGGCCACAAAACCAGCCACCACGGGGGCGGCCACCGCCGGGATGATGATCGAGGTGATCACGCCGTCCCACTTGACCCCGCCCAGGCCGAGGGCGGCGATCGCGGAGCCGATCAAGCCGCCGAACAGCGCGTGGGAGGACGATGACGGCAGGCCGAGCAACCAGGTGGTGAGGTTCCACAGGATGCCGCCGACCAGACCGGCGAAGACGATGGTGAGGATGGGTATGCCCATCAGCGATTCGATCGGTGTCCCGTCTCCGGACTGGATCGACACCACCTTGTTGCTGACGGTGAGCGCCACCTCGATGGACAGGAACGCGCCGACCAGGTTCAGCACGGCGGACAGGCCAACGGCCACCCTGGGTCTCAGGGCGCCGGTGGCGATGGAGGTGGCCATCGCGTTGCCGGTGTCGTGGAACCCGTTGGTGAAGTCGAACGCCAGAGCGGTCACGATGACCACCACCAGGATGAACAGCGCTTCGGTCACGGTTCAATCGTGGGCTCGGCGACGCGAGGAAATCCACCCCAGGAGTGGTTCCGCGGGATGATTCACCCACTGTTCACCTGAGTTCTACTCCCGCGACAGCCTGGTAGGACCTCCGGCTGGTTGTCGACCGACCAACGTCCCTGACGTGCCCGCCCAGCCGTGCCCGTCGATCTCAGTCCAGGGCGGCGGAAACCACTTCGCGAGCGGCCGCCTGGACCTCGGCCAGGTGCTCAGCACCCCGGAAGGACTCGGCGTAGATCTTGTACACGTCCTCGGTGCCGGAGGGGCGCGCGGCGAACCAGGCAGACTCGGTGGTCACCTTGAGACCACCGATCGCCGCTCCGTTGCCGGGCGCGGTGGTCAGCTTCGCGGTGATCGGTTCACCGGCCAGATCGGTCGCCGACACCGAGGAGGGGTCGAGCTTGGCGAGCTTCGCCTTCTGCTCTCGGTCGGCCGGGGCATCCAACCGGGCGTACGCGGGTGTGCCGTGCTGGGCGGTCAATTCGGCGTACAGCTGACTCGGCGACTTGCCGGTCACCGCCTTGATCTCGCTGGCCAGCAGGGCGAGCAGGATGCCGTCCTTGTCGGTGGTCCAGGTGCTGCCGTTCAGGGCGAGGAATGATGCTCCCGCGGACTCCTCGCCGCCGAAGCCGATCTCGCCGGTGCGCAGTCCGGGGACGAACCACTTGAAGCCGACCGGCACCTCGACCAGGGTGCGGCCCAGGTCGGTGGCCACCCGATCGATCATCGAGGAGGACACCAGCGTCTTGCCGATCCCCGCATCTGGCCGCCACCCGTCCCGGTGGGCGTAGAGATACTGGATGGCCACGGCTAGATACGTGTTCGGGTTCATCAAGCCCGTGTCGGGGGTGACGATGCCGTGCCGGTCGGAGTCGGCGTCGTTGCCGGTGGCGATGTCGTAGGCGTCCTTGTTGGTGATCAGGCTCGCCATCGCGTTCGGTGACGAGCAGTCCATCCGGATCTTTCCGTCGGTGTCCAGGGTCATGAACGCCCAGCGCGGATCCACGTCCGGGTTGACCACGGTCAAGTCGATGCCCAGGTGTTCGGCGATGTAGCCCCAATACTGGACGCTGGCTCCGCCCAACGGGTCCGCACCGATACGCACCCCGGCATCGCGGATGGCGTGCAGGTTCAGCGCGTTGACCAGGTCCTCGCAGTAACGGCCCAAGAAGTCGAACCGCTCGATCTCACTGCCGGACCGCTGGTACGGGGTGCGCTGGACCTCAGACAGGTCGGCCAGCAGCTCGTTGGCTCGAGCGGCGATCCAGGATGTGGCGTCGGAGTCGGCCGGTCCGCCGTGGGGTGGGTTGTACTTGAATCCGCCGTCCCGAGGCGGATTGTGGGACGGGGTGACCACGATCCCGTCGGCGTCGGGATCGCTCCCGGTCTTCGTGGCGTTGTGCACCACGATCGCCCGCGAGACCGCGGGGGTGGGAGTGTAGTCGTCCGCCGCCTCGGTCCGTACCGGGATGCCGTTGGCCACCAGCACCTCGATGGCGGTTGTCCAGGCGGGCAGCGACAGGGCGTGAGTGTCCTTGCCGAGATAAAGCGGCCCGGTTGTCCCCTGGCCGGCGCGATATTCCACGATCGCCTGCGTGGTCGCGGCGATGTGGTTCTCGTTGAACGCGGTGTCCAGGCTGGCGCCGCGGTGACCAGAGGTGCCGAACACCACCTGCTGGTCCGGATCGCTCGGGTCCGGCACTAGATCGTAGTAAGCGCCGATAACGGCGTCGACGTCGATCAGGTCTTCGGGGAGGGCCGGCTGGCCGGCGCGGGGATGAGCCATGGGGGTCATTCTGCCTCTTGCCCGCTTTGACAAGATGGTGGCCATGAGCACGTCCAGTTTCAGTCGCCACGGCGCCATCGACCTCTCCCAACTCACCCAGAAGGCTCAGCAGACGGCCGCCCCTCAAGCGGGATCGCCAGTCGGCTCGGGAGGTGGTTCGTATGTGGTGGAGCTCACCGAGCAGACCTTCGAGGCCGAAGCGATCCGCAAGTCCATGCAGCATCCGGTCGTGGTGGAGCTCTACTCCCCTCGGGTGGCCACGGGCCAGGATCTCTCCGATGCGCTCATCGCGCTGGCCGCCAAGCACGCCGGCAAGTTCCTGCTGGGCCGGGTGAATGTCGACACCGCGCCCGGCATCGTGCAGGCGCTTCAGATCCAGGCCGTGCCGACGGTGATCGCCCTGATCGGCGGCCAGCTCGCCCCGCTGTTCCAGGGTGTGTTGCCCGCCGATCAGGTGGCGACCGCAATCGACTCGGTGCTCAAAGCGGCGGTCACCAACGGCCTCGTCGGTCGAGCCGATCCGGTCGGCGGAGCAGCGCCCGAGGAGACCGACCAGACCGACCCTGGCCCGGATCCGCGATTCGCGGCCGCGGATGAGGCGCTGGAGCGCGGGGACTTCGTCGCGGCCGAGGCCGAGTTCGACAAGCTCCTCCAGGCTAATCCCGCCGATGCGGAGGCCAAGGCCGGCAAGTCCCAGGCCGGTCTGCTGGCCCGGACCTCGGACCTGGATCCACAGGTGGTGCTGACCGCCGCGGCCGCTCCGGGCGCGACGGTGGCCGACCATCTGGCCGCGGCGGACCTGGAGTTGGCGACCGGCCAAGCGGACGAGGCGTTCACTCGGCTGATCGAGCAGGTACGGTCCCGGACGGGCGAGGAGCGGGACCAGGTCCGGGTGCGGCTGCTGGAGCTGTTCGAGACCGTGGGCAACGCCGACCCCCGGGTGCTGAAGGCGCGTCGTGCGTTGATGACGGCGTTGTTCTGACCTCGAGAAGGAGTCTGTACAGGTCGGTCGGGCGGATTCACCTGCCGAACCTCCTTCTGGGTGAGCATAGATGATCGTCATCCGATGGGTGAGGTCACCTTGGCGCAGGCTCGTGGCGGCACCAGTTGCTGGAGTACGTCGACGACCACGCGAACGAGATCGTGGCGTCGGTCAGCAAGTTAGTCACGTCCCGGGCAACTCCGGCTCGCCGAAGGAAGGGCGATTCAGCGTCTCCCGGCCAGCCGACTGGCGGAGGTGGGGCTGGACGGACTCCTGGTCGCTGCCGTTGACCGAGGTGACTTCGGCGCCGGAACCCCCCGGTCTGGAGATCGAGCGCGACGAGGCCGGGGGAGTCGTCGGACGGCTTGCCGGGCGGAACGCCAAGCTACGTCGGAGGCCAGGAAGACATGATCATCGACGTGGCGCTGCAACTCGTCCGCGAGCAAGAGCTGGGCGACCTCACCGGTGATTCCCGCAGCTGAGCGAGGCCTACGCTAACGGCAGCCGGAGCGAGGCACGAGTCATCGCCTCGATGGCCGACCTTCACCTGTAAGCAGGTGTTCGCCTTGTCCGCCCGGGGGCGGTTCTGGGTGGGCAGGGGCCCCAGGTGCTGGGTGCCTTGGTTGGTAGTCAGGAAGTAGTGCCCGTGCGGTGCCCGCCAGATGAACACGCCGGGATGCGGTGTGGTG
>JAKDLH010000335.1 GCA_030452945.1 Microlunatus sp.
GCAGCGTCAGCTGCAGACCCATTAGACCCGCAGCGTCAGCTGCAGACCCATTAGACCCGCAGCGTCAGCTGCAGACCCATTAGACCCGCAGCGTCAGCTGCAGACCCATTAGAAAGGACCCGCCATCATGGCGAAGCTCAGCACTGACGAGCTCCTCGACGCGTTCAAGGAACTCACCCTGATCGAGCTCAGTGAGTTCGTGAAGCAGTTCGAGGACACCTTCGGCGTCACCGCGGCCGCTCCGGTTGCCGTGGCCGCCGCTGCCCCCGCCGCGGGCGGTGGCGACGGGGCCGATGCCCAAGAGGAGGAGAGCGACGAGGTTGACGTCATCCTCGAAGCGGCCGGTGACAAGAAGATTCAGGTCATCAAGGAGGTGCGTTCGCTTACCAGCCTCGGGCTGAAGGAGGCCAAGGAACTGGTGGAGGCCGCGCCCAAGGCTGTCTTGGAGAAGGTGACCAAGGAGGCCGGTGCCAAGGCCAAGGAAGCGCTCGAGGGGGCTGGCGCCTCGGTGACCCTCAAGTAGCCCGCAGCAAAAAGCCGACGCACCACGACGA
The DNA here is from genome assembly GCA_030452945.1 of Microlunatus sp. Lineage (GTDB taxonomy): Bacteria > Actinomycetota > Actinomycetes > Propionibacteriales > Propionibacteriaceae > Microlunatus. The sequence continues at coordinate 555 of JAKDLH010000335.1, forward strand.
CCGCGTACGACGGCGCCGGAGTATTGCTCCCGCGCCGTCGTCGGCGTTCGTGGCGCCCCGGTGTGGGAAGGTCTTCGTCAGCACCGAACCGGCTCACCTAGGTTCGTGGCGCGCCACAGCTTATCCCTCCTTGTCACGGCGGCTATGCGGAGTATGATCCATGCCGAGCGGGGCGGGACTTTGCCGGCTCTGCTCCTGCCTGCGCTGGAGCCTTGACTCCGCGCGCTCATTGCCGTACTGTTGGGATTCGCCCTGCCCATTTCGACGACCCGTTTCTAGTTGACTCGGGCCGTTTGTCATGCGCAGAGCCACAAACCAGACATACTGCGAGTCTCGGAAGGACCCACGTTGGCCGCCTCGCGCACCGCCCTCGATAGCCCCGCTGTTTCACCCACAGGTCGCATCTCATTCGCGAAGATCGCTGAGCCGATGGAGGTCCCGGACCTCTTGGACCTGCAGATCGACTCCTTCGACTGGCTCGTCGGGAACGCCGCCTGGCGCGACCGGATGGAGATCGCCCTGGAAGAGGGCCGCACGGACGTGAACACCAAGTCTGGTCTGGAGGAGATCTTTGAGGAGATCTCGCCGATCGAGGACTTCTCCGGCACCATGTCGCTGTCTTTCCGGGATCACCGGTTCGAGCCACCCAAGAACTCCGTCGAGGAGTGCAAGGATCGCGACGTCACCTACGCCGCGCCGCTGTTCGTCACCGCCGAGTTCATGAACAACGAGACTGGCGAGATCAAGAGCCAGACGGTCTTCATGGGTGATTTTCCGCTGATGACGGACAAGGGCACCTTCGTGATCAACGGCACCGAGCGGGTCGTGGTGTCCCAGCTGGTCCGTTCTCCGGGTGTCTACTTCGAGCAGACTCCGGACAAGACCTCGGACAAGGACATCTTCACCTGCAAGATCATTCCGTCGCGTGGTGCGTGGCTGGAGTTCGAGATCGACAAGCGGGACATGGTCGGGGTGCGCTTGGATCGCAAGCGCAAGCAGAACGTGACGGTGCTGCTGAAGGCGCTGGGGTGGACCGAGGCCCAAATTCTGGAGGAGTTCGGCGAGTACGAGTCGATGCGTCTGACCTTGGAAAAGGACCACACCTCCACCACCGATGAGGCGCTGCTCGACATCTACCGCAAGCTTCGTCCGGGCGAGCCGCCCACCCGAGAGGCCGCGCAGACGCTGCTGGAGAACTACTTCTTCAATCCCAAGCGCTACGACCTGGCCAAGGTCGGCCGTTACAAGATCAACAAGAAGCTCGGCTTGGATGAGCCCTTCGACAAGCAGGTGCTCACCATCGACGACATCGTCGCGGCCATCCGGTTCGCGGTGGCGCTGCACGAGGGGCGGGAGACCCTCGAAGCCCCGCGCGGGGAGTTGATCGTCGAAGAGGATGACATCGACCACTTCGGCAACCGCCGACTCCGGACGGTGGGCGAGCTGATCCAGAACCAACTGCGAACCGGTCTGGGCCGGATGGAGCGGGTGGTCCGGGACCGGATGACTACCCAGGACGTCGAGGCGATCACCCCGCAGACCCTGATCAACATCCGTCCGGTGGTGGCGGCGCTGAAGGAGTTCTTCGGCACCTCCCAGCTCAGCCGGTTCATGGACCAGACCAATCCGATCGCAGGACTGACCCATAAACGACGGCTGTCCGCGCTCGGGCCCGGTGGCCTGTCCCGGGACCGGGCTGGCATGGAGGTGCGCGACGTGCACACCTCTCACTACGGCCGGATGTGCCCGATTGAAACCCCTGAGGGCCCCAACATCGGCTTGATTGGTTCGCTGGCCTCCTTCGCCCGCGTCAACGCGTTCGGCTTCGTCGAGACGCCCTACCGCAGGGTCGAGAACGGGCGAGTCACCGACCACATCGATTACTTGACCGCCGATGAGGAGGACCGATACATCATCGCGCAGGCCAACGCCGAACTTACCGAGGACGGCACGTTCGCCACTGACCGCGTGCTGGTCCGGGTGCGACACGGCGACGCCGACGAGGTCGTGGCGACCGAGGTGCACTATATGGACGTGTCGCCGCGCCAGATGGTGTCAGTGGCCACTGCCATGATCCCGTTCCTCGAGCACGACGACGCCTCCCGGGCCCTGATGGGCTCGAACATGCAGCGCCAAGCTGTTCCGCTGATCCGCTCCGACGCTCCGTTCGTGGGCACCGGGATGGAATACCGGGGCGCGGTCGACGCGGGCGATGTGACGGTGGCGACCGATCCTGGCGTGGTGACCTCGGTCAGTGCCGACCTGATCGATGTCGCTCACGACGATGGCACCTACAAGACCTACCGGCTGGCCAAGTTCCGGCGTTCCAACCAGGGCACCTGCATCAATCAGCGGCCGCTGGCAGCGGTGGGTCAGCGGGTGGAGAAAGGCACCCCACTGGCCGACGGTCCCTGCACCGACGACGCCGAAATGGCGCTTGGGCGCAACCTGCTGGTTGCGTTCATGCCGTGGGAGGGCCACAACTACGAGGACGCGATCATCCTCTCTTCTCGGCTCGTGCAGGACGACGTCCTCACCTCGATCCACATCGAGGAGCACGAGGTCGACGCCCGGGACACCAAGCTCGGCGCGGAGGAGATCACCCGCGACATCCCCAACGTCAGCGAGGAGATGCTCGCCGATCTGGACGAGCGCGGCATCATCCGCATCGGCGCCGAAGTGGCCACCGGTGACGTCCTGGTCGGCAAGGTCACCCCGAAGGGCGAGACCGAGCTGACCCCAGAAGAGCGGCTGCTCCGGGCGATCTTCGGGGAGAAGGCGCGCGAGGTCCGCGACACGTCACTGAAGGTCCCGCACGGCGAGTCCGGCACGGTGATCGGGGTGCGGGTCTTCGACCGCGACTCCGACGACGAGCTCGCGCCCGGGGTCAACCAACTGGTCCGGGTCTACGTGGCCCAGAAGCGGAAGATCTCCAACGGCGACAAGCTCGCCGGCCGGCACGGCAACAAGGGTGTCATCTCCAAGATCCTGCCGATCGAGGACATGCCGTTCCT
>JAKDLH010000336.1 GCA_030452945.1 Microlunatus sp.
TGTGTGAACGCCCCGAGACGGGCCTGCGCACCGATCGGCGCCCGCCGGTAGGCTCGTCGGCAATGACGCTCCCAGCCAGTGAGACCACCGACGAACGGCACGCCCGGTTCGAAACCGACGCGCTTCCTTTCCTCGACCAACTTTACGCAGCGGCGCTGCGGATGACGCGCAATCCCGCCGACGCAGAGGACGTGGTGCAAGAAACGTTCGCGAAAGCCTACGCGTCGTTCCACCAGTTCACGCCGGGGACGAATCTGAAGGCCTGGTTGTACCGGATTCTCACTAACACCTACATCAACACGTACCGGAAGAAACAGCGCCAACCGCAGATCGCCGACGGCGACAACGTGGAGGATTGGCAGCTTGCGCGGGCGGAGTCCCATACCTCGTCGGGGTTGAAGTCAGCCGAGACGGTGGCGTTGGAGCACCTGCCCGACTCCGACGTCAAGGAGGCGCTGCAACAGTTGAGCCCCGACTTCCGGCTGGCGGTGTTCCTGGCCGACGTCGAGGGTTTCACCTACAAGGAGATCGCCGAGATCATGGGCACCCCGATCGGTACCGTGATGTCTCGGCTCAACCGCGGCCGGAACCAACTGCGCGACTTGCTGGCGTCTTACGCCAAGGACCGCGGGCTGGCGCACAACGAGGGGGATCGGCGGTGAACGACCGGCAGATGAGCAACGACGAGTGCTGGCAGACCCTCCAGCGCGTGTACGAGTTCCTCGACAACGAGCTGGATGAGGCCAGTGACGACGCGATCCGGGCTCACCTCGCCGCCTGCGAGGAGTGCTTGGACTCCTTCGACGCCGAGCTGGCGGTGAAGACTCTGGTGTCGCGACACTGTGGTGGCGACGTCGCACCCCAGCATCTCAGGGCTCGGGTGATGATGCAGATCACCGTGGCCCGCCGACAGCTCGGTTAGGCGCCATCGGCTGACCGGGCTCTTCGGCTCAGGCCCTCCCCGGCGTTCAGGTCCCAGCCACGTTCAGGCCTACTCGCGTTCGGGCCCACTTGCGTTCAGGCCTCAGCCAGGTCAGGCCCTCCCCGCGTCAGGCGTTGGGACGCTTGCCGTGATTGGCGTTCTTCTTGCGCCGCGCGCGACGCTTCCGACCGGTCTTGCTCATGGTTGTCTCCTGTCTGCTGATTGCTGCTGATCCTGGTGCTATCGAAGCGCACGTGGGCTCCGGGGCACGGCTATCCATCCTACGGTGTGGTTCGCAGGCCCGCTTGTCTGACGTTTGCGTGCAATCGTGCGCGTACGTCGGCTGGGTGGACGCGTTTGGCTGTCGTTTGCGTGCAATTGCGCGCGTACGTCGGCTGGGTGGACGCGTTTGGCTGTCGTTTGCGTGCAATCGTGCGCGTACGTCGGCCGGGTAGGCGCGCTTGACTGAGGTTTGCGTGCAATCGTGCGCGTACGTCGGCCGAGCTGGGACGGACCGGCTGAGTAGGGTCGGCCTATGCCCCGGATGTCGGAAATCATCGCCGCGCACACGGCACTCTCGGGGAGCGAACGCCGGCGGCTGGAGCAGATTCTCTCGGAGTGGCAACTGCTCGCTGATCTCGCCTTTTCCGACCTAGTGCTGTGGGTCCAGGACACCGATGTGAACGTGTTCTGGGCGGTCGCACAGATCCGCCCGATGACAGGACCCACCGCGCTGATCGAGGACGTGGTGGGTGACCTGATCGCATACTCGCCCGAGCATCTGGTCACCGAGGCCTTCTTGTCTGGCGAGATCGCCCAGACCAGTGCCAACAAATTGAGTGCCGGGATCCCGGTCGATGTGCACGCGATTCCCGTGCGATTCGACAATCGAGTGATCGGCGTGGTGGAGCAGCACACCAATCAACTGGGGATCCGCAGTCCCAGCATGCTGGAGAACTCCTACCTGGACAGCGCCGAAGACCTCGCCCGGATGGTCGCGTCCGGGGAGTTCCCGGACTCCACCGATCTGACCGACCAGTTGGTCAACCCGCGGGTGGGGGACGGGTTCATTCGTCTCGACTCGGCCGGCAACGTCGACTACGCCAGTCCGAACGCGCAGAGCGCCTATCGCCGGCTCGGCCTGCTCGGGGACCTGATCGATGAGCATCTGGCCACCCTCACCGCCGAGCTGAGACCGCGTCCCGGCGGACCGGTGGAGGACTCGCTGGAGCCTCTCCTGGCTGGTCGGGCGGCCCGACGGGGGGAGGTCGTGGCCGGGCACGCCCACCTGCTCCTCCGGTCGGTCCCGTTGACCCGCGGCCGCGAGCGCCACGGGGCCATCGTGCTCTGCCGCGACATCTCCGACGTGCGCAGCAAGGAACGGGAGCTGATCACCAAGAACGCCACCATCCGGGAGATCCATCACCGCGTCAAGAACAACCTGCAGACGGTCGCCGCGCTGCTGCGGATGCAGGCGCGCCGGATCGCCGCTCCGGAGGCCAAGGCGGCCCTGACCGACGCGATGTCGCGGGTAGCGGCGATCGCCATCGTGCACGAGACGCTGTCCCAGGCCTTCGACGAGGTGGTGGACTTCGACCAGGTGGCTGACGGTCTGATGCGGATGGTGGTCGACGTGGCGGCCACGAGTGATGAGGTCCAGATCGTGCGGATCGGAAGCTTCGGAGAGGTCTCCGCGGATCTGGCGACCAACCTGTCCATGGTGGTTACTGAGTTGTGTCAGAACGCGGTCGATCACGGGCTGGCCTGCGCCGACGGTTCCACCCGAGGGGAGGTGCACGTCGTCCCCAGGGCCGGTGATGGCCTGCTGCGGGTCGAGATCACTGACAACGGGGTTGGCCTCCCCGAGAACTTCGACTGGCGATCCTCATCGACTCTCGGCCTGTCCATTGTGAGCACCCTGGCCGGTGACATGGGCGGACACTTCCGGCTAGGCCCCAACCCGGTCGGACGGGGAACGCAGGCGGTAGTCGAGGTGCCGTTGACCGAGAAGAGGCGGTAGACGGCCGGAGCGAGCGCTCAGGCCGTACGAATGCGCGCGCGAGCCGCGCGACGCTTGAGAGCGCGGCGCTCGTCCTCACTCAGACCGCCCCAAACCCCGTGGTCCTGACCGGCTTCCAAGGCCCATTGCAGACAGGCGTCGCGGACTTCGCAGCGTTGACAGACCTGTTTCGCCTCTTCGATCTGGAGTAGAGCAGGCCCGGTGTTTCCGATCGGAAAAAACAGTTCCGGATCTTCGTCCAGACAGGCAGCCTTGTGGCGCCAATCCATGTTCCACTCACTTTCGTCAAGGTGCGGGCTCTAGGGGGGACCCGCATGCTGCAACACGCTTCGAGTTGTCTACACTGAACTAACCCGACTCTGGGCGGCCTCGCTGCTGGACCGACCTCGGTCCTACACTTTCAGGCAATTCGCCCGGATACAAGGGTCGGCCGGAGTTGGATCGCTCACATTCGGCTGAGCTGGGTCGCCTCCGAACGGCCGTACGCTGACATGGTGTCTCGGCCCCCCAAATCATCTAAGAATCCAGCGTTGGTCCTAGCCGCAGTCTTGTTAGCCGTGATAGGGACC
>JAKDLH010000337.1 GCA_030452945.1 Microlunatus sp.
GATCGGCACGTTGATGCCGACGCCGAGGGTGTCGGTGCCGCAGATGATCTTGAGCAGACCGGCCTGGGCGAGCAGCTCGACCAGCCGGCGGTACTTGGGCAGCATCCCGGCGTGGTGCACCCCGATACCGTTGCGGACCAACCGGGACAGCACCTTGCCGAAGCCGGCGGAGAACCGGAATCCGCCGATCAGGTCAGCGATCTGGTCCTTCTGCTCCCGGGTGCAGACCCGCAGGCTGTTCAACGCCTGAGCCTGGTCGATCGCGGCGGCTCGGCTGAAGTGGACCACGTAGATCGGAGCCTGGTGGGTGACCAGCCGCTCCTCGATCGTCTCGTGGGTCGGCGTGGTCACCCACTCGTAGTGCAGCGGTACCGGCCGATCGGTCGAGGCGATCACCGCCGTCGGGCGCCCGGTCCGCCGGGTCAGATCCCGCTCGAACCGGGTGACATCGCCGAGCGTGGCCGACATCAGCAGGAACTGGGCGTCGCGGAGCTCCAGCAGCGGCACCTGCCAGGCCCACCCGCGGTCGGGGTCGGCGTAGAAGTGAAACTCGTCCATCACCACGCCGGCGATGCCGTGGCCAGGGCCCTGTCGCAGCGCCAGGTTGGCCAGCACCTCCGCGGTGCAGCAGATGATGTCCGCGTCGGCGTTGACCGAGGCGTCCCCGGTCATCATGCCGACCCGCTCGGCCCCGAAGATCTCGGTGGCGGTGAAGAACTTCTCGCTGACCAGCGCCTTGATCGGCGCGGTGTAGAACGTCCGGCCGCCCTGAGCCGCGGTGGCGTACTCCAGTCCGGTGGCGACCAGGCTCTTACCCGAACCGGTAGGCGTCGCCAGAATCACGTTCGACCCGGTCACCAGCTCCAGCAGCGCGTCGGCCTGGGCCGGATAGGGGGTGAGGCCCCGCTCGGTCGCCCAGTCGGTGAAGGTCTCGTAGATGGCGTCGGGTTCGGGCGCGACAGCGGCGGGATCCAAAAGTGACATGAGACAGCGATCGTCCCATCTCGCGGTAGCCCAGACCACCACACGGCAGATCTACCGAGCGCGTTGGGCTGGATCCGGCCGTCACTCGGCAACTTTCACAAGTCGAGTTTTTTCGTCAACCGCCCACATCAAGCTTCCGGCTGTTACGGTTCAATCCGAGTTGGTCAGTAGACGATCGTGACCGCTCTAGTCCATACATCGTGGCCACATTCGGGGGGATCGTGTCCGCATCACTTGTTCCTGTCTACTCGCCCTATCTGGGCCCAGAGATCCAACAAGCTGCCGTCGAGGCCATTCAGGCTGGATGGCTCGGCATGGGAAAGCTCAGCCAGCAGTTCGAGCACGGCCTGGCCGACTTCCTGCAGTTGGACGACCGGTTTCCGGTCTCCACCAACTCCTGCACTGAGGCGATTCACCTCGCCGCCCGGCTGATCGGTCTTGGTCCCGGTGACGAGGTGATCTGCCCGGCCTTCACTTACGTCGCCGGCCATCAGGCGATCAGCCGCACCGGCGCTGAGATCGTGTTCTGCGACATCGAGTCCGAACGGCTCGGTGTCGACCCGCAGAAGATCAGCGAACTGATCACGGATCGTACCAAGGCGATCCTGGCCGTGGATTACCTCGGCTTCCCGTGCCGGCTGGACGAGGTGCTGCAGATCGCCCGAGCCCATGGACTACGGGTCATCGAGGATGCCGCGCACGCCTTTGGATCGCTCAGCGACGGTCGCCCGGTCGGCTCCTTTGGCGATCTCACCTGCTTCAGCTTCGGGCCGGTCAAAATGATCACCACTCTGGAGGGTGGTGCGGTGGTGACCGGCAGCGCTGAGGATGTCCAGGTGCTGCATGAGCTACGCCACCTCGGCATCAACTCCGACACTGATGCTCGCTACCGCAACCAGCGCAACTGGGACTTTGATGTGGTGCGCCAGGGCTACCGCTGCCACCTGGGTTCGGTCCCCTCCGCCATGGGGCTGGCCCAGCTGAAGCTGGTCGAGGAGTTCATCCGCAACCGACAGGACTATTGCCGCTACTACGACTCCGCCTTCGCCTGCCTGGCCGACGTGGAGCTGTTCGACACCGACTGGAAGGACGTAGCGCCCTACATATACGTCCTTCGGCTCCGCGACCCGGATCGTCGTCAGGACCTGATCGGCCACCTGAAGGAGCGCGGCATTGGCACTGGCATCCACTTCCTCGGTGCTCATGAGTTCGGCTTCTACGCCGATAGTCGGCGCGGCGACCTGTCGGTCACCGAACGGGTTACCGCGCAGGTATTGACGCTGCCGCTGCATCCGTACATGAGCACCGAGACGCTGGACACCGTCATTGCTGGCGTCTCTTCCTTCTTCCGCGGTTGACCGCGTCGCTCAAGGCACCTGCCCAGCCCTCAGCCATCTGCTCGACATCGAAGGAGCGGGCATGCTCTGGGCCCCGGGCGGCCTTGGCCCGCAGTCGCGTGGGATCGGCCAGCACGTCGGCCAGCGCCGCGGTAAGGGCATCGACGTCCTCGACCGGGATCAGGTCGCCCACCCGGCCGTCGGCCAGCGCCTCGCGGACCCCGGCCGAGCAGTCGGTGGCGATACAGGGCACCCCGAGGCTGACCGCCTCGAGTAGGGCCAGCGGCAGTCCCTCGTGGCGAGACGGCAGGCAAAAAACGGTGGCCGAGGCCACGCTCGGCAGCGGCGCGGCCACCATGCCGGCGATGTCGACGGTGCCGGCAATCCCCACCTCGTGGGCGAGGCGGCCGAGTTCAGCGCGCTCGGGGCCGTCGTTGAGGAACAAGATCCGGTGCGGGCGCTGCTCGACGAGGCGGGCATGCGCGCGCAAGAGGATATCGTAGCCCTTCTGGTGCGCTAGGCGACCCGTGGTCACCACCGTCGGCACCCCGACTCGCACCAGATTACCCGGTCCGCCGGTCTTGGCTCGGACCGCGTCAAGGCTGATGCCGTTGCGAACCACGGTGATCCGGTCCCGCGGCAGCCCGTTGCGGACCAGCGGCTCGACCACCGCGTCAGCAATGCAGATCGCGGCGTCGGCGCGTCGATGGATGAATCGATAGACCGGCTGCTGCCGGGTAGAGATCCACTCCGCCATCGCCTGATCGATATCAGCGTGTGCGGCGATTACGAGCGGGCGATTGGCGACGCGGGCCGCCACGTACGATACGAGTAGCCCGATCCCGATCTCGGAGCCGTTGAGCACCACGTCGCTGCGCCGCGCCAGCCAGATTGAACGGCGCAGCACACCAAGAAGCCGGTTCCGTAACCGTCCGGATTTCCTGGCCAGGCTGACCAAGCGAACCTGATCCGGCACGGTTAGCTCCGGTGTCGGACCAGGGTGCTGCACGACCGCGAGGGTGGCGCCGGCACTTGCCCACCGCCTGGCGAGATCGACCGTGATGTGTACGGCTCCGTTATTGGCCAGCGCGTCCAGCACCAGGACGGTAACGGGCGGACCGTGGGTCTCGGTCATTGGTCACTGCTCCATCTCGGTGCGAACTCTGGCTCGGCGTGAAC
>JAKDLH010000338.1 GCA_030452945.1 Microlunatus sp.
GAGGCGATCGGCACCCACCTGGCCATGGTCGGTATCCTGCCGACGCTGCGGCCAGAGCACGTGACCTTGGACAGCGTCAGTGAGAACCCACGCTATTCGCTGCTGGACCAGCAGATCTTTGCTGCCCGAGGCGAGGACCTGGAGATCGTCATCGACGGTGTGGAGAAGCTGCAGATGATCTCCGACACCATCATGCCGGAGGCCGCCTGTACCTCTACGCAGGTGCACTTGCAGGTCAGCCCCGAAGACTTCGCCGGCTACTGGAACGCGGCGCAGGCGATGGCCGGCGTCCAGGTGGCGCTCGGAGCCAACTCCCCGTACCTGTTCGGTCGCGAACTCGTCGCGGAGTCCCGCATCCCGCTGTTCGAGCAGAGCACCGACACCCGGGCCGAGGAGCTGAAGATCCAGGGGGTCCGGCCGCGGGTCTGGTTCGGGGAGCGGTGGGTCACCTCGATCTTCGACCTGTTCGAGGAGAACTCCCGCTACTTCCCGGCCCTGCTGCCGATCAGCACCGAAGAGGACCCGATCGAGGTGCTGGACCGCGGTGGCGTACCGCAGTTGAACGAGCTGAAGATGCACAACGGCACGGTGTACCGCTGGAACCGCCCGGTGTACGACATCCACGACGGCAGCCCGCATCTCCGGGTGGAGAACCGGGTGCTGCCGGCCGGCCCGACGGTGGTCGACACCATCGCCAACGCCGCTTTCTTCGCCGGGCTCGTGCGAGCCCTGGCCGACGAAGACCGGCCGATCTGGACCCAGATGTCGTTCCAGGCGGCGAACGAGAATTTCAGCTCGGGCATCCGCAGCGGCATCAACGCCGATGTCTACTGGCCGCGGATCGGCCAGGTGAAAGTTGCCGAGCTGGTGGTTCGGCGCCTGCTCCCGATGGCGGCCGATGGGCTCCGAGTGTGGGGGGTCGCCGACGATGAGGCCGGCCGGCTGCTGGACATCATCGAGCAGCGCTGCCTGCGGGCGGCCAATGGGGCTACCTGGCAAGCGGCGGAGGTGGGGCGGCGCGAACGCGCCGGTGACTCCAGAGCCGATGCGTTGAGGGGCATGTTGAGGAGCTACCTCGTACGGATGCACAGCAACGTGCCTGTGCACGAGTGGGAGGCAGGCTGATGAGGGTGTCTGGTGGTGAGGTGGCCTCGTGAGCGTGGCTGGCGGCGAGGCGGCCTCGGTGATCGTGGTCGGGTACTCCGCCAAGCCGGAGGGGCAGGCTGCCCTCCGTCGGTCGATCGCCGAAGCGCGGTTGCGCGGGTCGCGGTTGATCGTGGTGCACACCACGCCGGAAGTGGAGACCGACGAACTGACGGTGGAGCTGGACCGGTCGGGGGTGGCGTACGAGGTCGCCGCGCCGGTCGAAGACCGAGCGCCAGCCGAGGAGCTGATCGCCATCGCAGAGCGCAGCGACGCGGCGTTCATCGTGATCGGGCTGCGGCGCCGGTCACCGGTCGGCAAGCTGTTGTTGGGCAGCAACGCGCAACGGGTGCTGCTGGACGCCAGCTGCGCGGTGTTGGCCGTCAAGGCCGACGAGCGCTGAGGAGCCCTGCTGCTGACCGCGATCAGACCGTCGGAGCGGTCCGCGGCGAGAGGGATGAGGAAGCCCAGACAATCTGTCAATCCGGGATGTCCTTGAACGGCGTGTCACAATGTGAGGTGGAGCACCTATTGACATCCAATGGGCGCTGCCTGCCCTGAAACCAGTCCGGGCAGACTTGATCAGACCGGCCCGCCGATGACCTCGTCGAGCCGACAGTGACGCCCGACTCGCTCGTCCTGAGAGGTTCTTTGTGACACCCCCCTCCGAAGTCCACCTGTCCGATCCGGCCGTGGCGGCTGAGCCCGGGCGAGCGCATCAGGTGAGCGCCCCGGCGACCAAGAAGGCGAACGCCAACGCCGCTACCGCGCGACCATTGAAGGCCGTGGAGTCGGAAAAGCCACCCGCGGATGAGCTGGATCCGGCGCAGGCCCCGCCCGCCAAGAAGGCGGTGGCGCGGAAAGCCGCTAAGAGGGCACCGGCGAAGCGGGCCACCAAGAAGGCTGCGGCCGACAAGTCCAGCAGTGCGATGGCGGCCAAGACGGCTGCGGTCAAGACGGCTGCGGCCGAGGGCGCCGATGCTGCCGTCGAGAGTCCGGGGTTGGAGCCACCCGCAGTCGACCTGGTCGTCGAGGACCTCGCGCTCGACGGAGCCGCCCCCGCCGCAGCGGGTACCCCGAAGCTGACCGTCGAGGTCGAGGGTGACGAGGTCGTAGTCACCGTCGGCAAGAAGCGCACGCTGGATGACGTCGACGAGTCCACCTTCGAGCCGGCAACCGAGGCCAAGCTGGAGGGTGAGTTGACCGAGGACCAGGGGTTCACGCTGTCTGAGGCCGACGACGCCGACGAGCCGGAGCAGCAGGTGATGGCGGCGGGGGCGACGGCCGATCCGGTGAAGGACTACCTGAAGCAGATCGGCAAGGTCGCCCTGCTGAACGCCGAGCAGGAGGTGGAGCTCGCTAAGCGGATCGAGGCGGGACTGTTCGCCGACGAGATGCTGAACGACGGCGGCACCAAGGTCGCGGTCAAGGTGCGGGATGACTACACCTGGATCGGTGAGGACGGGCGACGGGCCAAGAACCATCTGCTGGAGGCCAACCTGCGGCTGGTGGTATCGCTGGCCAAGCGCTACACCGGCCGCGGCATGCTGTTCTTGGACCTCATCCAGGAAGGCAACCTGGGTCTGATCCGGGCGGTGGAGAAGTTCGACTACACCAAGGGCTACAAGTTCTCCACCTACGCGACCTGGTGGATCCGCCAGGCGATCACCCGCGCCATGGCCGACCAGGCCCGGACGATCCGGATCCCGGTGCACATGGTCGAGGTGATCAACAAGCTCGCCCGCGTGCAGCGGCAGATGTTGCAGGATCTCGGGCGGGAACCCACTCCGGAGGAGCTCGCCAAGGAACTCGACATGACCCCGGAGAAGGTCGTCGAGGTCCAGAAGTACGGTCGGGAGCCGATCTCGCTGCACACCCCGCTGGGGGAGGACGGTGATTCGGAGTTCGGCGACCTGATCGAGGACTCCGAGGCGGTCGTACCCGCGGATGCGGTCAGCTTCACCCTGCTGCAGGAGCAGCTGCACGATGTGCTGGACACCTTGAGCGAGCGAGAAGCCGGAGTGGTCTCGATGCGCTTCGGCTTGACCGACGGACAGCCCAAGACGCTGGATGAGATCGGCAAGGTGTACGGGGTCACTCGCGAGCGGATCCGGCAGATCGAGTCCAAGACGATGAGCAAGCTCCGGCACCCGTCGCGCTCGCAGGTGCTGCGCGACTACCTGGACTGATCCCTCCGGTCAGCCTGCCCCGACCGCCGACGACCCCCGCCCACCGAGTCGCTCGGGTTTGACGTTGTCGCTCTATCCGCAGACCGAGCGACAACGGCAAATCCGAGCGACTTCGCGTTCGAGGCGGTGTCGAGGTCGAGGGACTCGCCTGTGGACGGCAGG
>JAKDLH010000339.1 GCA_030452945.1 Microlunatus sp.
ATTCTTGGCCCACCACTACCGGGGCCGGCTGCGACCGCGAGCACACTACTCGATGCTCTCTTGTCAAGCAGCAGCCTCGAGCGCGGGGCCGATGGCAGCTGAGAGTCGTTCGGCGTCCTTCCACATGAGCCTGATGATCACGTTTGCGAGGTGGCGTTTGTGGCTGCGGCGAGCGGCTCGCTTCGGCTTGTGGCGCTCGAGCTGGCGTTCCATATAGGCCTGCGCCGGCGGGTGGCAGCGGAGCTGGGTGACGTGAATGCTGTGCAGGATCGAGTTCACGCGGCGGTTGCCGCCGAGGTCGAGGCGGTGGCGCCGCGGAGCTAGGTCACCCTCGCCGGAGGACACCGCGATGGGCGCCGCTCCGCACCAGCGGGCGAACTGCGCTTCGGTAGTGAAGCGGCAGGGGTCGCCGATCTCGACCATCAGGTCCATGGCGTTGACGGCGCCGATGCCGTGGATGGTGGTCAGGGTGCTGCCGAGCCGTTCGAGGAGGGCGGGGATCTTTTGGTCGAGCTCCTTGATCCGCGCCATCAAGGTGAGGACATCGGTGCAAGTGGCGACGAGCCGCTCGACCCGCATCCGATCACCGGGGCCCAGGTCGTCGACCTGGACAATCCCGTCGGCCAACGCCTTGAGCTGGGGCAGTACCCGGCTGGTCACGGGCAGCGCGGAGCGCACCGCCACGGGCAGCATCACCAGCACCGCTTCGGCCTCGGTGAGGAGCCGAACTCGCTGCAGGACGAGGGATTCGCGCCAGTTCCGGACGGCGCCGAGCGTCTCCCAGTCCGCGTCCGGTGTGCTCCGCTTGCCCGCTGGTGGGAGGTTCGAGTACGCCAGCGTCTCCCGGGCGATGGCCTCGGCGTCCTCCTGGTCGGTCTTGGCCCGGCGACGCCGGCTGCGCCGTTCCGCGGTTCGGTTCGCCTGGACCTCGCGGGTGTCGTAGCCCGCCGCTGTGAGCGCGAGCACCAGGGGCCGGCCCAGGAACGCCGACCCCTCGATCCCGACCCGGTCGATCACCAGCTCGCTGTCGACGAGGAAGGTCAACAACTTCTCCAGGCCGGCCGCATCGATCGCAAACGACTGGCAGCCGCGGCGGCCGCCGCGCTCGTCGACCACGGCCACCGTCGCGGTGCTCTTGTGCGGGTCGATCCCGGCGACCCCATGCATTTGACCCATCGTTACTCCCTGTCGGTTGGCCCTATCCTGAGGAGCGGCGGGGCACGGCGACGGCAGATCTGGGTTGAGTCGTGCAGGCTCTCTTCAAGCCAGTCGCCTCGCCTCGCCGCTCAGGCGGACCAGCCCGACAGTTCGAATCCACGACAACCGTTCGGCGTCAATAGCGTTCAGAGTCAGGGCTGGCCCGCTTCCAGCTCTGAGCAGAGAAGCAACGCCCCGCCCAGGCTGGCAAGCACAACACCCAGATGGGTTGGTTGCCGGTACTGGCTCAGGTGGCGACCAGGGTCCCGGGACTGGTCAACCTGGCCACCGGGATCCGGCCACTGGCCGCACTGGCCAAGCGGATCGGGGGAATCGCGCCGGAACGTGACCTGCCGGTGTTCGCCACCCAGTCGTTCACCACGTGGTGGCACTTGCGGCGGGCGAGCACGACCCAGCCGCGACCGGCGCCGAACGGACCCGTGTTGCTGTGGCCGGACACCTTCACCAACATGTTTCACCCTGGCATTGCCCAGGCTGCGGTCGCGGTGCTGGAAGACGCTGGGTTCGAGGTCGTAGTGCCGGAGCAGCCGGTGTGCTGCGGGTTGACCTGGGTGTCCACCGGACAGCTCGGGATGGCGCGGCGGGTCCTGCGCCGCACATTGCGGATCCTCCACGACGACATTCGCGCCGGCGTGCCCGTCGTCGGCCTAGAGCCGTCCTGCACGGCCATGCTGACCGCCGACGGGCCGGAGTTGCTCGGCGGCGACGAGGACATGCGGCGGCTGGGGAAGCAGACCCGCACGCTGGCGCAGTTGCTGAGCGAACGGGCCCCCGACTGGAAGCCGCCCGAGTTGGACGTCAACGCTCTGGTGCAGCCGCACTGCCACCAGCACGCGATCATGGGCACCGACGCCGACTACCGGCTGCTGGACCGGGCTGGCGTACACGCCGGCGACGCTCAGGCCGGCTGCTGCGGTCTGGCCGGCAACTTCGGCTTTGAGGCCGGTCACTACGACGTGTCGCAGGCTGCCGGTGAGCGGGTGCTGCTGCCCAAAGTCCGGGCGGCTGATACCCGGACGGCGATTCTCGCCGACGGCTTCAGCTGCCGGACCCAGATCGAGCAAGGCGACACCGGCCGGACGGCGGTGCATCTGGCCGAACTCCTGGCCGCCGGCCTGGACCAGCGACCACTCGACCGCTATCCCGAGCGCGCGATCGCCACCAGACCGCGGCGGCCGTTTGGGCTTCGCCGCACACCATAACCGGAGACACCACAGCAGGGGGAGATCTCATGAGCACCAACGTCGGAGACTACCTCCTGCGGCGACTGCGGGAATGGGTAGTGGAACATGTCTTCGGTTTCCCCGGTGTCTCCGGTCTCGGCTAGAATCGTATGTATGTTCGATGATCGGTTGGAGGGGGCGCTGGGGGATTTCGATGCGCTGCTCCACCTGACCGGCGACAATCAGGCCGAGGAGAAGCGGATCGGCTGCCGCAAACTCCGGCTGGCCGCCGCCTGGGCCGACGCCCACGGGGCCCCCGAGGACCGCGACACCGCCGACAACGGGCCGTCGGGGGTGCTGGTCGAACGATTTGTGCGGATGGGGGCGGTCGGCACCCCGCTGGTGGCAGAAACCTGCCCGGCGGAGTGGGCGTTGCCGCAACACACCAGCCCGGCCGGGGCCCGAGCGATCATCGCCGACGCGTTGACCCTGCGACACCGCCATCCCCGACTGTGGCAACAAATCCTGGCCGGGAAAGTGTTCGCCTGGAAAGCCCGCCAAGTCGGGCAACGCTGCTCAGGGTTGAACGTGTTATCGGCGCGGATCGTGGACCGGCTGGTCACCGACCAGCTGGAACTGATGGCCTGGACCCGGTTCGAGAAGATTCTGGACGCCACCTTGCTGCAGGTCGATGAGACCACCTATCAGCAACGCGCCGCCCAAGCAGCAGCACAACGCGACGTGTGCGCCACCCAATCCAGTGCCGGGCTCCGCACCCTGATCGCCCGAGTCACCGCCGGCGACGCCACCATGTTCTTGGCCCTAGTCAACCGGGTGGCGGAGTGTCTGGCCGACGACGGCGACGAAGACCCGATCGGGGTGCGCCGGTCCAAAGCGATCGGCATCGTCGCGAACCCGGGCCGGCTGCTGGACCTGCTCACCCGCCATGTCGGGGACACCGACCCACACCGCACCCCCGACCAGCAGGTCAGCGATCATGTCGGCGACCCGACCGATCCGTGGGCCGCCGACCCGCCCCCGGCCGGCTGGGACACCGACCGGCACGGAGCCTACCACCAACCCCGCTTCCCCCACGACCCCGACCATCC
>JAKDLH010000340.1 GCA_030452945.1 Microlunatus sp.
ACGGCCTCTCCATCGGACTCGAGGTGCTGCTCCTGGCCTTCATCCTGCGCTCCGCCTGGACTTGGCCCCGCCACACCGCATCACCGGCGACCAGGGCAGCCAGCCTCAACACGGAGCCACTCCGCACGCCGCAGCAGGCGTGACTGCCGCCCCGCGCCCGACCATCCTCCGCTCGCGCCACCCGCGGGCACGGTCACCTGTCGCTGCGTTCGCTGCTGAGGCAGGTGACTGTGCCGCAAACCCCCAGAAAGGTCTTCGGTCATGATCGAGGCACGCGAGCTCACCAAGCGCTACGGCGACACCACCGCCGTGCACTCCCTCAGCTTTCCGATCGCGCCCCAGCACCTGCTGCGTGACCTGGCCGGCGCCGGCGAGGTGTACCCCGACGCGATCTGGCCGGTCCAGATCGCTGACGCGCTCCGCGAGCTGATCCACCACGCCAACCTCGCCAGGCAAGCCGGCGCCGCCAGCATCAACGAGCAGGTCCGCGACGGCTTGATCGGCCGGTTCCGTAACCGTGTGAGGGTCGGCCTGTCGGCCACCACCAGCCACGGATCCAGGCCCGGGGAACGCAAGGCCCTGAGACGTGGCGGGTCGGCGACGATCTGGCGGTTGAAGGCCGCAGTCCGAGCCGTCGCCGCGCCCAGCAGCCGAGCCGACGATGCTGACGTGTATGCCACGCAGCCGAGCCGACGATGCTGACGTGTATGCCACGCAGCCGAGCCGGACGCTGCCGCGTCCCCCACGCGGCATGTGCGTGCACAGGCTGGCCAACGTATCAGGACCACATCACGTCAAGCCGTTACTCGCGCAGGCCGGTATCGCAGGGCGACCGCCCCCGACCGGAACTCATGGCGCTCCACGAGCTCGAGCTGGATGCGCTCGCGCAGACCGGCGAGCAACGTCGGCCCGTGTCCGGCAAGGACCGGCTGCACAAGGAACACGTACTCGTCGATCAGTCCCAGATCTGCCAACGCCAAGGGAAGCGTCACGCCACCCACGAACAGGCCCTCGCCTGGCTCCTGCTTGAGCCGCTGGACCGCTTGCCCCAAGTCGCCTCGCACCAGCTCGGCATTCCAGTCGACCCCGCTCAGCGTGCTCGACACGACGTACTTCTTCGTCCGGTCGATGGTCTCGGCGAACAGGATCTCCCACTCATCCATCCAGTCAGGCCACGTGCCCGTGGCCGGCTGCCGCCACGCCGACTCCATCATCTCGTAGGTCACCCGGCCGAACAGCAGGGCATCGGCTCGTTCCAGCTCAGCGGTCCAGTAGCGCATCGACTCCTCGTCGGGGGCCAGCCCTGCCTCGTGGTGGCAGCAGCCGTCGAGTGTGACGTTGATCGAGTATCGAAGTGGCCTCATCTCGTGGCTCCCCTTGATGCGCGCAGCGCGTTTCACCGGACCGGACTCAGATCACTGTAGGCGCCACTTCTCATCGGCGCCCGATCCCACCTGCTCAACAGCGTCGTGGTGCGTTCCAGACCGCAGACCCAGCGCGCGACCGATTCGACGATCTGCCCAAGCCGCGGGCAGCCGGCGGCTGTCCCAGAACGCGCCGCCGAGGCGGCTCCATCGCGTCGCCGACCGCCGGCACGCCGGCTGGGGTGCGGCGCGGCTCTCCTTGTCTCCGACCACGCCACGCGGTCACCACCGGGAGGTCGGTGGCCGTCAGCGGGCAGATCTCGTTGGCCACCCACCGACTGAGCGTTCGCGCAACCCTTGACAAAAAGATCTGTCAAGGGTTCGATTGCCTCTATGGACGATGTTCGAGTGCTCACGGACGCAGCCGCCGTGGAGGTCGCGCTCGACCCGACCCGGGTCGCGATCCTCGACGCGTTGGCGGAGCCGGGGTCGGCGACGACAGTCGCGGCGGTGGTGGGGTTGACCCGTCAGAAGGTGAACTATCACTTGAAGGCGCTGGAAGCTCATGGCTTGGTGGAGCCGGTGGAGACACGTGCCTGGGGCGGTATCAGGGAACGATTCCTACGTCGCTCGGCACGGCATCTGGTGGTCTCGCCGGAGGTGTTGCAGCGCTCTGCCATCGATCCAGACGCGGTCGCGGATCGCCTGTCGGCCGCGTACCTGATTGCCGTGAACGCGCGGACGGTCTCTGAGGTCGGCGCGATCACCATGGCGGCAGCGAGCGGCATACGGATGCCGACCCTGACAGTGGACACGGTGATCGGATTCGACTCGCCTGAGGATCGGGCCGCATTCGCCGCCGATCTGCAGGCAGCAGTTGCTGCCCTGGTCTCGCGGTACCACGACGACCAAGGACGACCTCACCGTCTGACCATCTCGTCATACCCTCAACCGAAGGAGTCATCATGACCAACCCCGACCAGCCCGGACGTGTCGAACATCGGGCGGAGCGCATCTACGACGTGGCCGCGAGCCCGGAGCAGGTGTGGGAGGTGATTGCGACGGCTGGGGGGATCTCCTCGTGGATGCTGCCGACCCGACTGGACCCGCGGGTCGGTGGCGAGGTTGTCTTCGAGCTCGGCGACATCACGCTGACCGGGGTCGTCACCGACTACACGCCGAACGAGAAGTTCGCGTACGAGGAACCCTGGCCGATCGGGGACCGGCCAGAAGACGTCGCGCCCGGCATGGCTGAGTGGTTCGACACGATCGGGGTCCCGCTGTCGGCGGTCTTCGAGACTCTCCCGCTGGTGACCCCGATCGCGACAGAGTTCCTCATCGAAGCGGCATCGGGCGGCAGCAGCGTGATCCGCGTCGTCACCAGTGCCTACGGGACCGGCGCGGACTGGGAGAACGAGTTCTTCGCCGAGATGGTGGCCAGCGTGTACCCGATCCTGGACAACCTCACCACCCGATTCCCCGTGCCGGCATGACCGAGAACACTGCCCACGATGGGATAGCCATGCCTCAGCCGTCCCCCATCAGCATCTCCCCCGTCCACGTTGCCGACCTGCTCCCCGGCGTACGGCTCATCCCCACAGCCGGCCACACCCGCGGCTCACAAGTCATCGTCGTCGATACCGGGCCGCGCCCCACGGTCATTGCCGGTGACACCGCTGTCTGGTTCGGCGAGCTCGACAACCCGCAGACCGAGAGCCAACACCTCGTGCGTGCGCTCAACCCGGCGCACGTGTGGCTCTCGCATGTGCACGAGCCTTGGCGGCCCAAGATCAACGAACACGCCACCTGACGCGGCCACCTTCTCTCCCAGGCAGGCCCATGATGCGGCGTCAGCGCCCCCTGAGGATTCTCGAAAACCTGGCGGCCATCGCCGTCACGAACCAGAACGATGACGGATCGATGACCTCCGCTGCGATACAATCTGTATACAGGTTGAGATAATATGTATTCATGGGTTCACTGCTCCAGATCCGTGACGTGCCCGACGAGTCTCGTCGTGAGCTCAAGGCCCGCGCCGCCGCACAGGGTCAGTCGCTCAACTCATTCGGGTGCGGCTCCGCTGCAGTGAGGCAGCGGTGTCGGGTTCGTGTGGTTTTGACCC
>JAKDLH010000341.1 GCA_030452945.1 Microlunatus sp.
CGCGCGGGGCGACGACTTCTGGCCGCGTGGTCGAAAGTTGCGGTGTTCGGGTCGGGCGGGGCGACGACTTCTGGCCGCGTGGTCGAAAGTTGCGGTGTTCGGGCTCAGTTGACCTGGCTGGCCCGCTGGCCGGCGCGGACCGCCACGATGTCGAACTGGTCGGCCGTAAGGTCGACGTCGTCTTGCGGATTGAGGAACAGGTAGACGACCTTGGCGCCGGAGGTCACCACGCCGACGCGGTAGGTGTTCGTCTTCTTGTCCGACTTCTGGGTCACCTCGGTGGTCCAGCCCGCGATGTCGGTGCTCTTAGCCCCGACCCCTTTGACGCCGGTGACCGGCGCGACAGTCGCGGTCAGCTGGCGCTTCCCGCACGACTTCCAGTCGGCCCGCACCTTCTCGGCCAGCTTGGTCGCGGCCTTGTCGCTGCCGGTGGTGATCACGACCTCGTCGAGTCCGAACTTGCTGCTGCTGTCCGACAACAGATACGTCCGGTGGCTGCGATCCTTGGCCTCGACCTTCGACCAGTCGGTGGTCTCGCAGCCACTGCCGCGGAGCAGGTCCGGGTCCGGCTCACCCGGTGTGGTGCCGGCCCAACGGGTCAGCTCGGGGCCGATCGGCGGGAGGTCGCCGGAGGCCAAGAAACCGGGCTGGTCGCCACCCAGCGGCGGCGGCCCGTCGGCGGTCTCCGGTTGGTCGGAGCAGGCTCCGCCCGCGGCTTGGCACTGAGTGTCCACGACAGCACCGGCCACGGTGGCGACTCGTTGCACCGACGCCGCCTTGTCCGGATTGGCCACGTCCACCACATCGACGATCCGACCGGTTCGGGCCAGCACGACCGTACGGAACTCCTGGGTGTCGCCGTCGACCACCTGGATGGTGACTCCGACGGCTTGATCCCCGACGCCGTCGACCTGGTGGCCCTGATAGATCCAGCCGCCGCTCATCGCGCAGTCCCCGATGGTCCGGGAGGCGAACGCGTAGGCCTGCGCGGCCTCTTCCGGGGTGTTGTACGCCGTCGCCTGCTGCAGCGCCGCCGGGGAGTTCGAGCCGCTGCTGCTGAGCAGGCGCAACACGGTCTGCTGCGGGCTAGGCGCGCCGTCGACCGCGTCGGCGGCCAGGCAGGCCGGGTGCGGGGAGTCGGGTGAGGAACCGCGCTGGGTCAGCGCCACCTTCCAGGTGCGCTTCTTGTCGATCCTGCCCGCGTCGTCCGGGGACAGCATGAGGTCGTCGGTGATCAACGCGGTCCCCGGATCCTCGGTCGCGTTGGGTGACTGGCCGCCGGCCGACGGTGACTGGCCGGCCGGGAGCGGCACTGGTGCGACCACCGGCTGCGACGTCGTCTTGATGATCGCGTAGCCCACGACCAGGCCGAGAATGACGACCACCGTCACCGCGCCGATCATCACGATCAGCCGGCGCCGCTCGTGCCGCGGGTCGGTTTCGAGGTCGTCGTCGTCGAAGTCGTCGGAACGAGGCAACCGGCCGCCGGTCGCAGTACGCGGCAGCAGCGTGGTCGCGTCCGGATCTTTGCTGGCGCCGAGCTTTCGCTGGCGGGCTCGGCTCAGGATGGTCGTCTCGTCGACCGACCCGCGGTCGACCGAGGACGAGCCGCTGGCGCTGGACCCCACCGAGCGGATCTGGGTGGACTCGTCTCGATACAGCGGTGGCGGTGCGTCGTCGGGGTCGGGAGTCACAGCGGGCGGTCCCGCGTGCCCAGCGGAGCCCGTGCCATCGGGATCGACCGATTCGGCCGCTGCTGTGGGCCCGAGCTTGTCGGCGTCGGTGTCGGAGCCGGTCGGCGCAGCTGCCGACGGCGACACGTCCTCGACCGACTCCGGCTGCTCACTCCAGGCGCGGCGAGGTCGGTAGTCCGGTTCCTCCTCGGTCGGTTTCTCCTCAGACACTACGGTTTCACTCCTGATCGACACTCGACGCCGACGCGGACCTGGTAGGCGAGCCGCTCGGCACAAACAGCGACGACTTTACCCGGCGTGGGCGTGTCCGGGGTGGGCTGTGAACCCGACTGGGCGAGCATGGAGGCGCTATGGCTTCTCTTCTGTCACCGCGCCGGAACCGCGGCGACATCGACCTTTCCGCGACCGAGCCCACCGTGGCGCTGTCGGTGGCGGAGAACAGCGACCTCCCGACCGCCGCCTGGATCGCCCTGGCCGCGGGAGCCGGCCTGCTGGCGTTGCTGAGCGGGTGGGTGCTGGTCACCGGTCTGGTCGTCCTCGGCTGGCTCGCCGCCGAACCCGGAACCCTGGGCCAGGCCGTCGCGGTCGGTACCCGGTTGTGGCTGCTCGCCAACGGTGGCGGGGTGGACCTCGGGTCTGCGTCGGTCACGTTAATCCCGTGGGGGGTCACGCTGCTCGTCGCCTGGCTGGTGTCCCGGGCGGCCGGATTCGCCGCCCGGCACGGCGAGGCCGGATCGGCGACGGTCATCCCGATGGTCTGCATTGTCGTCACGGTCAGCTACCTGCTACCGCTGCTCGTGATCGGGCTGTTGGTTGGGGGTCCGATGTCGGCTCTGCGCTCGGGCATGGTCATGCTCGTCGTCGTCGGCGCATCGTCGGCCTGGGGGTGCTGCCAAGCCCGAGAGGCCTGGCCGACGCGGTCGTGGCCGGTCTGGTCGCGTGCTGTGCCGCGGGCGATTATCGCGTCCGTGCTGTTCATGCTCGCCGGGGGCGCAGCCGTACTTGTGACTGGCTTGGCGTTGAATCTGGATCGTGTCACTCGCTTGCTGGAAAGTCTGGACACCGGCGTGGTCGGCGGCGTCGTCCTGTTGCTGGCCCAGCTCGCGTACGCCCCCAACGTGATCGTGTGGGCCGGCAGCTATGCCCTCGGGGCCGGGTTCAGCCTCGGTGCGGGATCGGTGATCTCCCCAGCGACGACTGAGCTGGGAGTGCTGCCGTCGATCCCGATGCTCGCGGCGGTACCCGACGCCGGCCCCGGCGGGGTCTCGCATCTGTGGTGGCTCGCCCTGGGCGTGGCCTCGGGCGCGGTGGCTGCCACCCTGGTCGTGCTGGCTCAGCCTTCGGCGCGGTTCGACGAGACCAGCCTGGTGGGCGGCCTGTCGGGGGTGCTGGCTGGTGTCGCCTTCACCGGCGCGGCCTGGCTGAGCAGTGGGAACCTGGGCGGCGACCTGCTTGCCGGGGTCGGTCCGCGACTGACCCCGGTGTTGGTGATGGCGGTCACCACCATGGGTCTCTCCGGGGCCATCTGCGGACTCGTCCTGGGATTGTGGCGCCGCCGAGGCCCGGGTGCCGAGGCTTCCGTCGCGGACGAGGAGGACGCCGCCGACGAGACGGGTGCTCTCCGCAGGCTGGTCCGGCCTCCGCAGGGCATCGGGGTCCGCGAGGTGGAGGCCGTCAAGGACGTCTCCTTCGTGGCGTGGCGCGGGGAGGTGATCGGCGTCCTCGGGGCCAACGGCTCGGGCAAGTCCACCCTGCTGCGCACCATCGCAGGCTTGGTGCCGCCCACCT
>JAKDLH010000342.1 GCA_030452945.1 Microlunatus sp.
GACACGGCCGGCAACTGGGATCGGTTCGGTGGTCCCGCGAGCGCCTCGGCTGCCGGGGGCGCGATCGCTGGGGGGTTTCCGCAGGTGCGCGTGCTCGGACTGGCCGAGTGCGGCACCCGGGCGTTGATCGCGGCCCGGCTCGGCAGCTACGGCACGTCGGAGAAGGCGTTGACGATCGAGATGCTGCCGCTGCTGGGTCCCGGGATGCTGGTGCTGGCCGACCGCAACTTCGCTGGTCATGACTTGTGGGGCCAGGCCGCCGCGACCGGCGCGGACCTGCTCTGGCGGGCCGGGTCGGCTTTTGCGCTGCCGGTGCGCACCGTCTTGTCCGATGGCACCTACCTGTCTGAACTGGCCGTGCCGAAGGGCAAGCGGCGCGCCGGCGCGCGCCCGATCACGGTGCGGGTGGTGGAATACCACCTGCTGGACCAGCAGGGCAGCCCCACCGAGACGTTCGCGCTGCTAAGCACCCTGCTGGACCCGGACACCGCCCCGGCCGCGGAGCTGGCGCGGCTCTACCACGCCCGCTGGCAGATCGAGAACGCCTTCGCCGCGTTCAAGTCCCAGCTCAAGGGCGATGGCATCGTGCTGCGTTCCAAGACCCCCGATGGCGCCGAACAAGAGCTGTGGGCGCTGCTGTGCGGCTACCACGCGATCCGGGAGGTGATCTGCGCGGCAGCCGAACTGACCGATCGAGATCCGCTACGGATCTCCTTCGTCGCCGCCCTGGACGCGGTACGCGGCCCGGTCGGCGACCCGGCCGCTTTCCCCCCCTGAGCATCCCGCGGGGTCACTGCCGCCCGCCTGGCTGCACCTACTGGCCGCGCGCTGCAACCCCAGCCGGCCCGGCCGGAGCAACCCGCGCCAGGCCAAACGTTCCCACAGCTACCCCCGCAAACCCGCCGACCGCACCAAGCGACCGCCGCCCCGCGGCACGCTCACCCTCGTCCTGCTACCGCTCACGAGTCCAGGCAGCACCTAAGTTGAAGGTATTGCGGTCGGGCTGGGGCCAGTTGTGGTGGTGGCTCGTTTGACGTGCCACTTGGTGTACTTGCGTTTGACGACCCGGGGGTTGGCTCGAGATTGTCGCGGTGGCGGCAGCCGGGCCAGCAACTCGTCGATGGCGTGGCGCCAGAGCCGGGCGATGATGTTCTTCGTCTTGGATGGGTAGGCGCCTTGTTGGGCGATGGATCTGCGTGAGATGCGTAGCGCAGCCACGAAGGAGACCCGGTCCGGGTCGGTTGTCGCGGCGTCGGCGGCCTGGAACATCAGGGTGCGGATCGCGTAGTGGCAGCACAGGTGTCTGACGCGTAGGGCCGGACGGTACCGGTAGTCCAGTGATCTGGTACCGCTGTTCTGGATGGGTGGTACCGGTTGCGATGAGAGCGGCCCCGGCTGGCGTTGCCGGGGCCGCTGCGGTGGGGGTCTACTCCCAGTAGGTCTGGTCGGCGCGGGTGTGCTCGTGGCGGAGTTTGCGCATGTCGATGTTGCCGAGGTTGATCGTGCGGGCTCGGTTGGCGAGCCGGTTCACGATCGAGTCGGCTGCTACGCGGTCGGGTAGTTCGGCGACCCAGTGTGCGGGTCCGGTCTGGGAGGCGATCATGGTGGGTAGTCGGTGGTCTCGGTTGGCCAGGATGGCGAACAGGTCGGCGGCGGCGTCGCTGTCGATGCTGACGGTCAGGAAGTCGTCGATCACGAGGAGGTCGACGTTTGAGAGGTGGTTGAGGAGTTGTTGGTGGGCGATCGCGTCGGTCCGAGCCAGGACGAGCCGGCGGGCCAGGTCATCCATCCGGGCGTAGGTGACGGTGTGTTCGTTGTGGCAGGCCGCGATGCCCAGCGCCGATGCGAGGTAAGTCTTGCCTCCGCCGGTGGGCGAGATGATCAGCAGGTTGACGGGATCGGCTGACCAGTCGTGGGCGGCGTATCTCTTCATCCGGACCGGGTTCAGCCCGCGTCCGTCGCGGTAGTCGATCTCGGCGATGGTGGCCGCGGGGATCGGGAACTTGGCGGCACGGATCAGCTTCTCGATCTTGTTGGCCCTCCGGGCGTCCAGTGCGTCATCGACAGCGGTCAGGAAGAGCTGCTCGGGAGTGAGGTTGTCGTTGGCCTCGTCGGTGATGAGTTCCTCCAACCGGGTCGCGACGTGGGTGACGCGCAGGGCACGGAACTTGTCGTAGTCGATGCTGGTGAAGATCACCGACCCACCTCCTGCTCGCCGTAGGGCTCGCTGAGCGGCGGCGGACTGAGTTCGTAGTGTGAGGCGTCGCGCACGTACACGTCCGGACCCAGATCATTGACGCCGTCCTCACCCCCGCTGACGCCGGCCCCGCTGCTGCTGGTGGTGGTGTTGCTGCGTTTACGGGTCGATGCGGCAGGGGTGATCTTGCGAGGCTTGTTGGCGTCGGAGTTGATCGCGGCCATCAGCCGCTTCAACGTCGTGTAGGTGGCCTGGCCGCGGTGGTTGAGCAGCTCTTGGCAGGCGGCCTCGAGTCGTTCGCGGTTGGACTTGCCCAGACCGGACAGGATGTTCTGGCAGTCCAGGTAGCCTTGGGCCTCGATGGCGTGGCGGTCCAGGATCTGCTCGATCACCGTCACGGTCGCCGGCCCGAACGAGCGGGCCCGGTCGGTGAACCAGCGCCGCGACCACAGCCCGTCGATGCCTTGATGCTGGGGTGGCACGTGCTCGGCCAGGGTGGAGTACTGGCCCTTGCGCCCGGTCAGTCGTCGGTGCTCGCACACGATGTCGTGCCCGTCGAAGACCGTCACCGTTGAGGAGGTCAGCCTGACCCTCAGCAGTCGCCCGGCCAACCGGTAGGGCAGCGAGTAGCGCTGGTAGTCGCAGGTGATGTGGTAGTTGCGCCCGGCTTTGAGTTCCTTCCATTCCACCTCCTCGAACCGGGTCGCCGGCAACGCTGCGAGCAGTTCCTGTTCCTCGCCGATGAACCGTTCCCAGCGCGTCGTGCCGTCCGCGCGGCGCAGGTCGTGGTTGACCTCCCACACGCGTTCGTCGATCGCGTCGTTCAGCTCGGCCAGCGTCGTCCAGACCTCGGCTTCGAGGTAGCCGATGACCCGCTTGTTGACCACGTTCACGGCGTTTTCGGCTGCTGCCTTGTCCTTTTTATCGCTAATTCGGGGTTAGAAGGACTATCCCGAGGATTGCATTATCCCGAGGGTCCTCGATCACTGCTGGTCAACGCGGTGATCGACCACGGTTCCTCGGGATAACTATTTTAGTCCGGCGAGTTGGAGGATCCTCTCGTCGTCTCCTTTCCAGAGGGGGGCCGGTTCGGGCGTGTTGCTGGCGGCCTGCTGGACGGCGTCGCGCACCATTTGGTTGTCGGCGGAGGCGTAGATGTTGGTGGTGGTGATGTCGGCGTGGCCGAGGAATTCCTTGATGTGCGGCAGTGGCACCCCGGCTCGCTACTGGTAACCAGCAGTGTTCCGTTCCTGTCGAATGGGCCCTGTGAGCGTCGGTT
>JAKDLH010000343.1 GCA_030452945.1 Microlunatus sp.
AGAGGGCTGGGGCCCCTTCCCGGGCGCGTGCCCGGACCAGATCGGTTCGTACGGGATCAGCGAGTGCCGAACCTTTGACGGCGGATACCTGTTCATCCAGCAGCGCGGGGCCCTCGGAAACGACGCCGGATTCGCCTACGCGCCGCTCGGGCTGCCCTCGGACGACAATGAAGACGGGATCGATGCCAGCGGGTTCACGCACCTCGAAGGGCCCTGGTACGGCTGGAGCTGCCACTGCTGAGAGGTCCGGCCGAGTTCTGCGGCAACACCCACGCACTGCGTGGGTGTTGCCTCAGAACGTCGTACTGAGCCGGCCCTACCGCAGGCTCGGCTTGGTCGGAGCGACCGGGATCAGCTTCTCGGCCTTCTTGGTCTTCTTCGCCTGCTCGGCCTTTCGCGACGAGAGGTCCTCCAGCTCCTCGGTGAACGGCTGGATGTCACCCCGGCACACCTTGCCGGCCTTCGGGACCTTGCCGGTCAGCACGTAGCGGTCCACGGCACCGGTCACGCAGTCGGAGGTGCCGTAGGCGGTGTGCCCCCAGGAGTCGGACCGCAAGAGCCTGCTGTTCGGCAGCAGCTTGGACGCCGCGACCGCCCCCTTGTAGTTGGTCGCCGGATCCCAGTAGTTGCCCACGATCAGCACCGGGGCGACGGTGCGCTTGGTGAACGGGCCGCGGTAGGCGTCCTCGTCAGTCACCGTCCACTTCGGTGACGAGCAGCCGGCCAGGTTCCACAACCAGAGCCGACCGAAGTACGGGGCCCGCTTGTCCGAAGCCTTCGCCAGCGCCGGGAAGGCGGCCAGGTTCTTGGCGTTCAACGAGTCGGTGCAGGCGACGGTCTGGAACGCGTCCAGGCTGTTGTCGTAGGGGAAACCCAACGCTTTGGCCCGGAGCGGAGTGCGCTTGCGCTCCTTGGTCGCCTGCTGCGCTTTGATCAAGGACTTCAGCGCGGTGGTCCGCTTCGCCGCCGCGCTCGAGGTCCGACGATCACCGGTGGCCGGAGGCTCGGTCAGGATGATCAAGTCACTGGCCATGTCCGTGATGTCTTCGTAGCCGTACGGGGAATAGAGCATGCCGAGCGCGGTGCCGATGAGGTCGGAGTAACCGAACACGTACTCCTCACCGGTGAACGGGTCGACTTCGACCAACGGATGCCTTTTCAGCCGCTGCGCGATCAGCTCCCAGTTCGCCACCGGATTGCCGGGAGCGAAGGTGCAGCGAGCGCCGCCGGCCCGGTCGCAACGGACCAGGATCTCCTTCAGGGCCTTGCTGGCTCCGTCCGCTGAGCGGAGTCGGTCACCGATCGGGGTCCCGGCGGTCTTTCTGGTGCCGGCCCAGGCCCGCGGATCCAACACCCCGTCGACGACCAGCGCCCGAATCCGGTCGGGAAACATGTTGGCGTAGACCTGACCCAGGTAGCTGCCGTAGGAGAACCCGACGTAGGTGAGCCGGGGGTCTCCGACCGCTCGCCGGAGCACGTCCATGTCGCGAGCCGCCTCGGCGGTCGACATCGCACCCGTCAACGGCTTGCCCGTGGTCGAGCACGCCTTGGCGTGCGTGGTGTAGGCCTTGGTGAACGCCCGCTCCTCCTTCGCGGTGTAGGGGAAGGCTTTGGAGTAGATGGTGTCCAGCACCGGGTCGTTCTGCCGGGCCGATGGGAAGCACCGCACGTTGTCGCTGGAGGCCACCCCGCGCGGGTCGAAGCCCACCACGTCGAAGCGCTCCAACACGTCGGCGCTGAAGATGTAGGGCGCGTAATAGGCGATATCGGTGCCGGAGCCGCCCGGGCCGCCAGGGTTCACGAACAGGGTGCCAAGCTTCTTCTTCTGGTTGCGGGCCGGGGTCTTGAGGACCGCGAGCTCGACCTTCGCCCCTTTGGGCTTGTCGTAGTCCAGCGGCACTTTGACCGTGGCGCACCGAGCGGTGGTGTAGCAGCGGTACCAACCGAGCTTGGGGGTCGGGACCGAGTCGACTCGTCGTTTCTCGACCTTGGAGGTCTGGTCGTGACGACTCTTGGCATCGGCGGGTGGAGGGGTGGTGGTGACGAAAACTCCAGCGGCGACAGCGAGAGCTGCGGCTGAGGCGAGAAGTCGTCGGGGGACACCGCGCATGGGCGCTCCTTGGGATGTGGCGTCCGACTCAGGTAGCGGACGCACGACGGATGAACCTGAGCATCCTGAGAGCGACCGGGCGGGAATAATACAAAACTCGCAGAACTGGTCTCAGTCAGCGAGTGGGGACTGACGGCGGGTTCGACACCGCCGGAAGCGACGATCCTTTCCCACTCGATGCTCGTCGCCCGACCAGTGCAGCAGCCAGCAGCAGCGTGACGCCCAAGATGGCGGTGGTTGAGGCGGCCAGGTGCTCGCCGGGGCTCCAGGTCAGCTCCAGGTCGGCTCCGTTGGGCAGCCGCCGGTACGGCGAGATGATCACCCAGCCCACGAAGACCCAGCCCAGCACGATCAGCCAGATCGGCACCACCGGCGATCGGCGCCGGACGAACTCGACCAGGCTGAAGGCCAGCGGCACGATCCAGACGAAGTGATGCAGCCAGGACACCGGGGAGGCCAGCAGGCTCGCCACCCCGCAAAGCACGACGGCGAAGCGGACCTCGCCGGCCCGATGCCAGACCGCGGCCGACCAGACCCCCAGCGCCACCACCCCAGCGCTCAGCAGCAGACCGAGCACCATACCCACCGGCGCCCGCGTGAAGATCCGCATCAGGTCGGCGTAGACGGACTGGTTGGTGTAGTAGATCAGGCTGCCGCCCAGTCCGGTGTCGCCGTGGGCGAGCCGAGTCCAGAAGTCCACCGACGCCCGCGGCAGGATGACTGCTGCGAGCAGAGTCAACGCGGCGGCCGAGATCGTCGTGGTCAACGCCGCCCGCCAGCGGCGGACCGTGATCAGATAGAGCACGAAGATCATCGGGGTGAGCTTCAGCGCCGCCGCGACCCCGGTCAGCACGCCTTCGGGGAGCAGCCGACGGCCGCCGAGCAGCCTCGGGCCGGGAGCCAGATCCAGCGCGACCAAGGCGACCAGCAGCACTCCGACCTGACCGAAGGCCAGAGTCTGACTGACCGGTAGCACGGCGTACACCACCGCGGCCGACCACAGGCTGAGCCGCCAGCCGCGCTGGTCCCAGCGATGCAGGATCGCCACGACCATCAGCGCGGCAGCGACCGTCCAGGCGATCTGCACGCTCGCGGCCGGCAACACAGCCAGTGGTACCGCGAACAGAGCGGCGACGGGGGGGTAGAGAAATTGCAGCGGACCCGGCAGCCGGTAGAAGTTGCCACCGTCCAGCAGTACCGAGCCGGCCAGCCGGTAAACGTCCAAGTCCACCATCACCGGCTGCCAGGGGATCGCGGTGCCGCCCGGAAACGTGGTCGCCGCGACGAAGAGCGCGACCAACACCGCAGGCAGGCAGATCGCAACCCCTCGCGCCGCTCCCCACGCCAC
>JAKDLH010000043.1 GCA_030452945.1 Microlunatus sp.
ACAGGCCCCGGAAGAGTTGGCGCTGAACAGGGCCGGCTTCACCCCGTTGGCCTTGAACCGAAGCCGCAGCCGATAGGCCCACTCGAACTCGCTGGACCAGATCGCCAGACCGAGCAGCACCAGCGGGATGCCGCCGGGGCCGGGCAGTGGGCCGGTGACGATGCCCAGACAGAGCAGCAGCAGACCTATGAACCCCACGACCACGCGGTAGATGCGCAACCGGTGGGGATTCTGCCGGATGCGGCGTCGCCAGGCCCACCGATCCTCCTCGGCAGCGATGAGCATGTGGTGTCGATGGTGCGGCGTCTGTGTCGCAGCAGCGGCGTCCGCGGTGTTCGCCGCGTCAGGGTCCGGCGGCTGGTCGATACCGGACTCCTCGGCGGCCGTGGCTCGGTTGTGGCGGGTGGACGACATCCTTGGGGTGTCTGTGCGCCGGTGCCGCCGCTTGCTGTCCCCGACGGCGGCTGACATGGCACAACTCTAGGGGGAACGGTCAAGGGCAGGTAACGGACCCGTGAAGTCGGCGGTGGGCGACCGGCGGTGCCACAATGTCGGCCGTGACGGTGATCTTGTCCATCCAGTCCTCGGTCGCCTACGGCCATGTCGGCAACAGCGCGGCCACGTTTCCGCTGATGCGGATGGGTGTCGAGGTCTATCCGGTGCTCACCGTGCACTTCTCCAACCACACCGGCTACGGCGACTGGCGCGGCCCGCTGCTGGCGGCCGTTGACATCGCCGACGTGATCAAGGGCATCGACGAGCGTGGTGCGCTCGAGCATTGCGACGCCGTGCTGTCCGGCTACCAGGGCGGGGAGGACGTGGGTGCGGTCATCCTGGACGCGGTCGAGCTGGTGAGGATCCGCAACCCGGACGCGGTCTACTGCTGCGACCCGGTGATGGGCGACGTCGGTCTGGGCTTTTTCGTCCGGCCCGGGATCCCGGAGCTGATGCGCGACAGAATCGTACCGGCGGCTCAGATCATCACCCCGAACCAGTTCGAACTGGAGTACCTGACGGGGCGCTCGACCTCGACCGTCGCCGAGGTGCTGGCGGCGGCCGACGCAGTCCGAGAGCTGGGTCCCCAGACCGTCCTGATCACGTCGGTGGTGCACGACGCGGCCCTGGCCGGAACCATCGACATGGTGGCGGTGGCGGGAGAGGGCGCCTGGTCGGTGACCACGCCGCTGCTGCCTCGCACCTTCACCGGCGCCGGTGATCTGACCTCGGCGACCTTCTTGGCCCACCTGCTCTCGTCCGGATCGGTCGAGATCGCCGTCGAGCGCACGGCCGCGATCGTGTATGGGGTGCTCAAGGCCACCGTCGACTCGGGACAGTCGGAGCTTCAGCTCGTCGCGGCCCAGTCGGAGCTGGTCGAGCCGAGCAACACGTTCCCCGTCATTCGGCTGCGCTGAGCGCTGGTTCGCGACCACTCCGCGAAGCTGCTCGGGTTCGTCGGACCTGCTCGGTCGGCAGACGGTGCAGATCCGCTGAACCCGAGCAGCCGGGTGGCCGGGTGGCTACGGCCAAGCCAGCTCAGCTCAGCGCGGCCAGCGCCCGATCGACGTCGGCGTCGGTGTTGTAGAGGTAGAAGCTAAGCCGTAACCGACCGGCCCGGACACTGGCCTCGATCCCGGATTGCCGTACGCGCTCCTCCGTACCGGGTGCCAGCGCGACGCTGACGATCGCGGAGTTGCCCTCGGCCAGTCCGAGTCCGGTACGGAAGCCGTTGGCCAGACCGACGGCGTGCTGGTGCAGGGCCGCCGAACCCACGGCGGTGAGCAGTTCGAGGGAGTGAGCCTGCCCGACCCAGCTGTGCCACGCGGGGGAGACGTCGAACCGCCGGGCGCTCTCGGCCAGTCGAAGCGGTCCGCCGTAGATGCTGTCCCACGGCGCCGCGCCCGCATACCAGCCAGCGGTGTGCGGGAGCAGCCCGTCCATCAGGTCCGGCCGTACGGTGAAGAAGCAGGTGCCACGCGGGGCCAGCAGCCACTTGTAGCCGCCGCACACCGTGTACGCGAAGCGGTCAGCCCGCACCGGCAGCCAGCCAATCGCCTGGGTGACGTCGAGGAGCACCCGCGCGTCCGCGATCCGCGCCGCCTCCGCCACGGCGTCGAGGTCGGCCACGCGACCGTCGGCCGACTGCACCGCCGACAGCGCGACCAGGTCGGTCGCCTCCGTGACGGTGTCGGCCACGGCCTCCAGCGGCACCTCTCGGACCCGGACTCCCCGCGACGCCTGAGCCAGGAACGGGAACACGACGCTGGTGAACTCACCAGCGGGCACGATGACCTCCGCCCCATCCGGGAGCGAGGCGGCGACCAGACCGACGACCACACTGGCCTGACTGCCGACGGCGACCTGGTCGGCCGGCACCCCGACGAGATCGGCGAAAGCCGCCCGGGAGGCGCTGACGGGTTGGTCGTAGTCGGGCGGACGGGACCGACCGGCCCGCCAGTTCGCCAACTCGGTCCCCAGCGCCGCCAACGATTTCCGAGGCGGCAGCCCCAGTGAGGCCGTGTTCAGGTAGACGGTCTCGGCCGCGAACTCGCGCTGCGCGTCGGCGATCGTCAGTGTGGAGGTGCTGCCGCCGGGGGCCGGGTCGTCGTCACTCATGTCCCTATCGTGGCGGATCCGGGCCGCGCGCGGTACGCCGGCGCAACTCCGCCATGCCGGATCTCCACGGACCCGGACCCCGGTCGGAGCAGCGCAACTCCGCCATGGCGGAACTCGACGCACGTGAACCCTGGTCGGAGGCGCCCAACTCCGCCGTGGCGGACTTTCGCAACGGGGTAGCAGCTTCAGGAAGTTCGGCGCTCAGTCACGGAAGACCTCGATGTTCGCCCCGAGCGCGTTCAAGCGGTAGGCCAGATCCTCGTACCCGCGGTTGATCACGTACACGTCCCGCAACACCGACTCACCCCGCGCGGCGAGCATGCAGATCAAGATGCACACCGCCGGACGCAACGCGGGCGGGCAGACGACCTGCTGACCGCTCCAGCGGGTGGGGCCTTCCACGATGATCCGGTGCGGGTCGAGCAGTTGGACCTGCGCGCCGAGCCGGTTCAGCTCGGTCAGGTAGATGGCCCGGTTCTCATACACCCAGTCGTGGATGACGGTCTTGCCCTCGGCGGCCGCCGCGATCACGGCGAAGAACGGGAGGTTGTCGATGTTGAGGCCGGGAAACGGCATCGGGTGGATCTTGTCGATCGGCGAAATGAGCCTCGACGGCCGTACGGTCAGGTCGACCAACCGGGTGTGACCGTTGGCGGCCACGTACTCCTCGCTGAGGTCGAAGTCGAGACCCATCTCCTCCAAGATCGCCAGCTCGATCTCCAAGAACTCGATCGGAGCGCGGCGGATCACCACCTCCGAGGAGGTGACGATGGCTGCGGTCAGCAAGCTCATGGCCTCGATCGGGTCCTCCGACGGCGCGAACTCGACGTCGGTGTTGATCGACTGCACGCCGCGGATCCGCAGAGTGGTCGTCCCGATCCCGTCGATCTCTACCCCGAGGTGGGTCAGGAACACACACAGGTCTTGGACCATGTAGTTCGGGCTGGCATTGCGCAGCACGGTCAGGTCGGGGGAGAGCGCCGCGGCGAGCAGCGCGTTCTCGGTCACGGTGTCGCCGCGCTCGGTCAGAGTGATCGGTCGGGTCGGTCCGCTGTCGGTGTCGACGCGGCAGTTGTAGTAGCCGTCGGTCGCGGTGACGTCCAGCCCGAAGCGGCGCAGCACCTGCAGGTGGGGCTCGATCGTCCGGGCGCCGAGGTCGCAGCCCCCGGCGTACGGCAGGTCGAAGCTCTGATAGCCGTGCAGCAGGGGACCGAGGAACATGATCACGCTACGGGTCCGGCGCGCCGCCTCGACGTCCATCGCGTCCAGGTTGAGTTCGTGAGGACGGATCAGCTCCAGATCGGCTCCGCCGTTCAGCCAGTTCGCCTGGACCCCGATGCTGACCAGCACCTCGAGGATGCGGTTGACCTCCTCGATCCGCGCGATACCGCGGATCACCGTGCGCCCGCGATTGAGCAGGCTGGCACAGAGCAAGGCAACGGCGGCGTTCTTGGACGAGCGGACCTCGATGCTGCCGGTCAAGTTCGCTCCACCGCGCACCCGCAGGTGGACCGGGCCGCCGGGTCCGACCGAGATGAGCGGTGAGTCCAGTGCGGCCGCGATCCGATTGACCATCTCCAGGCTGACGTTCTGGTTGCCTGCTTCGATCCGGTGCACCGCGCTTTGGCTGGTGCCGAGCGCACTGGCGAGCTGGGTCTGGGTGAGACCACGATGCTTGCGCGCGTCGCGAATGAGCGAGCCGATTCGATCCAGTGAAGTGTTCGTCACCAGAGCGACGATAACTCATATGTGAGATGTTCTCCGCATCGAGAGCGTGTCGCGTTCGCCACATCGCTGGGTTCGACGACGTTTCTGTGACCGGGCGACCGAAGCCGGTGTCGCGAAGGCGGGCGATGCTTCTAGAGTAACGCCCATGAGTGACCACTATGACGTCGTCGTGCTCGGTGCCGGCCCCGGCGGGTACGTCGCCGCCGTCCGGGCGGCCCAGCTCGGTTTGAAGACCGCGATCATCGAGCTCAAGTACTGGGGCGGGGTGTGCAACAACGTCGGCTGCATCCCGACCAAGTCCCTGCTCCGCAACGCCGAGATCGCCCACATCTTCAACCACGAAGCCAAGACCTTCGGCATCAGCGGCGACGCGACCTTCGACTTCGGGGTGGCTTTCAAGCGCAGCCGGACGGTGGCCGACCGGATGGCCAAGGGTGTGCACTTCCTGATGAAGAAGAACAAGGTCACCGAGTACGACGGCTGGGCCACCTTCACCGACGCGAACACCTTCAGCGTCGAGGGCCCCAAGGGCACGACCACGGTCACCTTCGACAACTGCATCATCGCCTCCGGTGCCACCACCCGCCTGCTGCCGGGGACCTCGCTCAGCGATCGGGTGGTCACCTACGAGGAACAGATCATGACCGACGATCTCCCGGACTCGATCGTGATCGCCGGCGCGGGCGCGATCGGAGTGGAGTTCGCGTACGTGATGGCTAACTATGGCGTGGACGTCACCATCGTGGAGTTCCTCGACCGGATGGTCCCGCTGGAGGATCCCGAGGTCAGTGCGGAGCTGGCCAAGGCCTACAAGAAGCTCGGGGTCACGGTGATGACCGGCACCAAGGTGGAGTCGATCGACGATTCCGGTGATCGGGTGAAAGTCACCATCGCCCCCGCCCAAGGCGACGGCGACACCGGCGTGCTGGAGGCCGACAAGGTGCTGCAGGCCATCGGCTTCGCGCCGCGGACCGAGGGCTACGGGCTGGAGAACACCGGGGTCGAGCTGACCGAACGCGGGGCGATCGCCATCGATGACTACATGCGCACCAACGTGCCGCACATCTACTCCATCGGCGACGTCACCGCCAAGCTGATGCTGGCCCACGCCGCCGAGGCGCAGGGGGTGATCGCCGCGGAAACCATCGCCGGGGCTGAGACCATGCCGGTCGAGTACGTGATGATCCCGCGGGCCACCTACTGTCAGCCGCAGGTCGCGTCTTTCGGCTACACCGAGGAGCAGGCCAAGGACAAGGGCTATGACGTCAAGGCGGCCAAGTTCCCCTTCACCGCCAACGGTAAGGCGCACGGGCTCGGCGAAGCCAGCGGTTTCGTCAAGCTGGTCGCGGACGCCAGGTACGGGGAGATCCTGGGATTGCACATGGTCGGTCCGGACGTCACCGAGTTGCTGCCCGAGTTCGTGCTTGCCCAGCTCTGGGATCTGACGGCCGAGGAGGTCGCCCGTGCGGTGCACGCCCATCCGACCTTGTCAGAGGCCCTCAAGGAGGTCGCCCACGGCGTCTCGGGTCACATGATCAACATGTGAGCCTCAGGTCGACACGTACTCCTGGAGACGGTCGCGCTCGAACTTCAACTGGGTGATGGTCGACTTGACCACGTCGCCGATGCTGACGATCCCGCCGAGCTGCCCGTTTTCGTCCAGTACGGGCAGGTGCCTGATGCGATGCTCGGTCATGGTCGCCATCAACGACTCGACCGAATCTGCGGGCTGACAGCTCTCCACCGATTCGGTCATCACGTCGGCCACCCTGGCCGACAGGGCATCGCCGTCGTCGGCCAGCAGGCGGACCACGTCTCGCTCGGACACGATGCCCGCCATCGTCCTACCGTTGCTGGAGACGATGACCGCACCCAGATTGTGTTGCTTGAGCAGTATCACCAGATCGCGTACCGAGGACTCGGGGTCGATGACCACCACGTCGGAGCCCTTGGTCTGGAGAATGTCACGGATGCGCAAAGCAGACCTCCCTCAGCTGTGGCGTAAGGCTATCGGTCCCGGGCGCGTCTGGATAGCCCGGGTCCGACCGATCCGCTCCGGTGGCCTGATGCGCCAGAATACTGGTCATGACCACGTATCTGACGGGCGAGCCGGATGCCGACGCGCTGCTGGACGCCGATCCGAACGCGTTGCTGATCGGCATGGTGCTGGATCAGCAGGTGCCGATGGAGAAGGCGTTCGGCGGCCCGGCGGTGATCGCCGAACGGATGGACGGCCGCTTCGACGTGGCGGCGATCGCGGCCACGGACGAGGACGTCTTCGTGGCCCTGTGCTCGGCGAAGCCGGCGATCCACCGGTTCCCGGCGTCGATGGGCAAGCGGATCCGACGAACCTGTCGAGTCCTTGTCGACGACTACGACGGACATGCCGAGAACATCTGGTCCGGTGCGGCCACGGGGACGGAGATCCGGACCGCCCTGATGGCGTTGCCCGGCTTCGGCCCGGAGAAGGCGGCGATCTTCACAGCCCTGCTGGGCAAGCAGCGCGGAGTCACCCCGTCCGGCTGGCGCGAGGCGGCAGGCCCGTACGGCGAGCAGGGCGTGTTCCGCTCGGTCGCCGACATCGTCGACGAGGACTCGCTGCGGCGAGTGCGCGAGACCAAGAAAGCGGTCAAGGCCGCGAAGAAGGCGGCGACCCGGTCCGCATGAGTTTGCTCGCCACCGAACGTACTCGCCACCGAACATGCTCGACGTTTTCGCCACCGACCGTGCCACGATCGATCTCGTGACCACGACTGACCACAGCGGCCTGACCACCCTGGGACCGCTGGCCCAGTTACGCGCCGGTCGGCTTGGCCGACGGCTGCCGCAACTGCTTGGCGGCCTGCTGCTGTACGGACTGTCGATGGCCATGCTGGTGCGCGCCCAGCTCGGTCTCGGCCCGTGGGACGTGCTGCATCAGGGGCTCAGCCACTACTTGCCTCTCAGCTTCGGCACGGTGACGATCGCGGTCGGGGTGGTCGTCCTCGCGTTGTGGATCCCGCTGCGGCAGAAGCCCGGACTCGGCACGGTGGCGAACGTGGTGGTGATCGGTCTGGCCGTCGACCTGAGTCTGTGGCTGCTCGACACTCCCGACCTGCTGGCGAACCGGGTGCTGATGATGATCGCCGGCGTCGTGTTGAACGGCATGGCCGGCGCCGTCTACATCGGCAGCCAACTCGGTCCCGGTCCACGGGACGGGCTGATGACCGGGCTCGCGGCCCGAACCGGCGGGAGCCTTCGTCTGGTCCGGGTCTCCATCGAGCTCTCGGTGCTGCTGATCGGGGTCATGCTGGACGGCACTATCGGTGTCGGCACGGTGCTGTACGCCCTCGCCATCGGCCCGCTGGTCCAGTTCTTCCTGCGGTTCTCCATCGTTCGGCTGCCGGTGTCGGACTCTGCTCGATGATGGAGGATGGCTCGATAGTGGAGGATGAGCGGATGCCCTCCGTGGAACTGGCTAGTCGTCGTGGCTATCAGGTGCTGATCAGCGTCGGCCTGGTGAGCTACGGGATCGTGCATCTCGTGCTGGCCTGGATCAGCGCCCAGGTGGCGTTGAGCGGTGGGGGCGGAAAGAACGCTTCCAGCACCGGGGCTTTGAAGCAGCTGGCAGAGCAGCCGTTCGGCGTCGTCTTGCTCTGGGTGATGGCGGTCGGGCTGCTCACGCTCGTGCTCTGGCAGGGGCTGGAGGCCGTCGGCGGCAAGCCCGGGGCCGATCCGAAGGATCGAGTCAAGGACCGGTCTAGGGCAATAGGCCGGGCTGTGGTCTACCTGGCCCTGGCGTTCACCGCCGGCCGGATCGCGGTCGGGGCCGGCTCGGGCTCCGGCGACACCGAGCAGACGCTGACCAGTCGGCTGATGGCGGCTCCGTTCGGTCGAGGTCTGGTAGTGATCGTCGGTCTTGCGGTGCTGGCGGTTGGTATCGCCCAGATCGTCAAGGGCGTACGTCGCACGTTCGTCGAGGACGATCTCGCCGGAGGTGTGGCCCGGCCGGTGATCGTGCTGGGCACGACCGGATGGGCGGCCAAGGGTGTCGCCTTGGGTCTGATCGGGGTGCTGTTCGGTTGGGCGGCCCTCAGCTACGACCCGGAAAAGGCCGGCGGCCTGGACGCCGCGTTGGGGACCCTTCGTGCCCAGCCGTTCGGACCGGTGCTGTTGCTGGTGATGGCGCTCGGGTTCGCCGCATTCGGTCTGTACTGCTTCGCCTGGGCGCGCAACGCCAAGTCGTGAGTGCGCGCGGCCGGTCGGTTCGACCACCCGGCCCAGCCCGGCCCGCCGGACAACCGCCGACATCCGATCCGCGGCATCCTCGTTCGTCTCGTTCGTCTCGTTCGTCTCGTTCGTCTCGTTCGTCTCGTTCGTCTCACCCGTCCCAGCCGGACGTGTCGGTGCCGACGATGTCAGTGGTCGCTGTCAGGGTTTCCGCATGCGACGCAACATTCGCCAGCGACGAGCCACCAAGCAACGAGCTGCCAAGCAGAGGGCGAGGACGCGTCGAGGTCCAACCCCGCCGCGCGCCGCGCGCGAGGAGCAGGAGGCGATCGACGACCTGTTCGGCGGCCCACTCGACGACCTGGATGACCATCAGGCCAGCTCCGATTCGTCGGCCGGCTATCTTCGTCCTCCGGCTGGGCGACCGTCGACCACCCGTCAGGCGGTCGAGCTACTGGACCGGATCTGCGGGCTGGCGGGTGTCCACGGGAGCAACGATGACACGCTGCGCCGGATGATTGGTGCGGTGCTGACCGACGCGCCGCCAGCGGTGGTCGAAAAAGCCAACGAGATGGTCAGTGCCCGGATGATCGCCGATGTGGCCCGGCTGTGGGAGTCGGGCTGGCAGCCAAGAGACCTCCTGCCCGTCGCCGGCCGACTCGACCGGCGAGCCGGGTCGCTGGCGGCAGCGCTCTCGGTGGAGCAGCTCCGGCGCTCGGGGCGCCTCGGCTCGGCTCCCGGCGCCTGGCGAGAACAGTTCGACGACGCGGCGGACCAGGCCCAGGCAGCCGGCGTAGCCACCGTCGGCGACTGGTCTGCCCTCGACCGTCTACTGGCCACGGGTATCCGGCCCGAGTCCGCGTGGAGCACGATCGCCCGGCTCGTGGTGAGGATGGAGGGACTACCCCCGCTGGTGCCGACCCTGCCTCCTCCCTCGGCGTGGACCTCATCGTCACAATCACGGTCCCGGCCGACGCCGCCCGGAGCCCCGCGCCCGGAGGTGACTTCGATCGGCAACCGGGACCGGGTCTTGAGCAAGATCCGAGCGCTGCTCGCGAAGGCGGAGTCCACCGAGCACGCGGCGGAGGCGGAGGCTTTCACCGCGAAGGCGCAGGACCTGATGACCCGGCACGCCATCGACGAGGCGCTATTGCTGGACGCGACCGATAATCCGGTGGCGGTGACCAGTCGTCGGGTGCACATTGACAACCCGTATCCGCTGGAGAAGACCCGCCTGCTGACGGCCGTCGGCCGGGCCAACCGGACCCGGGTGATCTGGATGGAGGACCTGGCGATGGCGACCATGGTCGGCACGCCGGTGGATGTGGATCAGGTCGATCTGCTCTTTGTCTCGCTGCTGATCCAGGCGACGCGAGCCATGACTGAGGCTGGCGCCACGCGACCGGGGAGCTTCGATCGGTCCCCCCGCTTCCGGCGCTCGTTCCTCACCTCCTATGCGGTGCGGATCGGCGAGCGGCTGACCGAGGCCGACCGCGACGCGACCGCGTCCTACGGATCGGCGCTCGTGCCGGTGCTGCGTCGACAGGAGGAGGCCGTCGACGTCGAGTTCGAGCGGCTGTTCCCGTCGGTTTACCAGACCGGCGTGAACCGCACCTACGACCGACGTGGTTGGGACGCCGGTCGTCAGGCCGCCGAGCGAGCGGTGCTCGTCGCGGGTCGTCTAGCCAGCTGAGCCCAGACGTCACCCACCGGGGGCGCGGCTGACGGCTCGGTCGCGCGCCGGACTCAGGACCCGAACACGTCTGGGTCGGGCCCCGTGCGCTCGTCCTTGTTCAGCGCACTGATCGCGGCGACGTCGTCATCGCCCAACTCGAAGTCGAACAGGGCGAAGTTCTCCCGCACCCGCGACTCGGTGACGGACTTGGGGAAGACGATGTCGCCTCGCTGCAGGTGCCAGCGCAACGTCACCTGGGCTGAGGTCCGACCAACTCGCTCGGCGATCGCGGTGATGGTCGGATCCTCCAGCACCCCACCCTGGGCGATGGGGGACCATGCCTCGACCGCAATGCCGTGCTCGGCGCAGAAGGACCGGACCGTCTCGTTGGTCAGATAGGGATGAATCTCGATCTGATTGACCGCCGGGATGACGGTGCACTCGGCCGCGAGCCGGTTCAGGTGGTTGGTCTGGAAGTTGGAGACGCCGATGGCACGCACCCGGCCGCCGGCGTACATCGCCTCCATCGCCTTCCAGGTCTCCGCGTAGTCGCTGACCGTCGGCATCGGCCAGTGGATCAAGAACAGGTCGAGGTAGTCGAGATCGAGTGTCGCCAGCGTCTTGTCGAAGGCGGCCAGGGCGTCGTCGTGGGCGTGCGCTCCGTTGTCGAGCTTGCTGGTGATGAACACCTCGGAACGATCCAGACCGGAAGCGCGCACGGCCTCTCCGACGCCGGCCTCGTTGCCGTACATCTGGGCGGTGTCGATGTGGCGGTAGCCCACGTCGAGCGCGAGTGCGGTGGCTTCCTTGGTGTCCTCCGGTGGGATCTGGAAGACCCCGAACCCCAGTTGGGGGATGGTCACGCCGTTGTTGAGAGTGATGTCGGGTACGCCTGTCATGAACTGCTAATTCCTTTCGGTGGTTTACCTCGTAAACTGCTTAGCGGTGACCTTACGCCAAGCGAGTAGCTCGTCGCCTCCTGCTACAGCCAGCCCTTGCGCCGGAACACCATGTACAAGATCACCGCGAGGGTCAGCATCATGGCGATCGCCATCGGGTAGCCGAACCGGAAGTCCAGTTCCGGCATCTGGGTGAAGTTCATCCCGTAGATTCCGCCGATCAGGCTCGGTGCGAACAAGATCGCCGCCCAGGACGACACGCGCTTCATCTGCTCACCTTGATCCAGGCTGGTCTCGGTCAGCTTCCGGGTCTCCTCACTCTGCCGCTGCG
Source organism: Microlunatus sp. (assembly GCA_030452945.1). Taxonomy (GTDB): domain Bacteria; phylum Actinomycetota; class Actinomycetes; order Propionibacteriales; family Propionibacteriaceae; genus Microlunatus. Next base: position 11,456 of record JAKDLH010000043.1, read on the forward strand.
CCGTGAGCGTGGCGTCGACGCTGAGCGCGTTCTGTAACAAGGAGCGGAAGCCGTCGACCTGCTCGACGATCCGGATCACGTGGTCGTGCACGTCGCGCAGGTTCCGTTGAAGCTCCACGTCTACCTGGTGAATCTCGAAATCTCGGGCTAAGGCGTCCATCATCCCGACCAGCGGCTTCACTGCGCGTTGGAAGTCCATCGCCTCACCCATCAGCAGGTAGATGCGCTGCGACACCGCCGGATCGCCGTCGAAGAGCTGCTGTTCGATCTCGTCGATGTCGATCTCCAGACCGGAGACGACGGGAGAGTACTCGTCGACGACTTGATCGACGATGCTGTAAAGGATCGCGTCGGGTCCCTGGCGCAGTAGCTCGGGATGAGCCTCCAGGCGCCGGCGCACCAGTCCGAGATCGGGTCGTTCCGCGTGCCGGATCGTAACCACGAAGTCCGATCCGGTGATCACGTGCAGCTCCCCGAACTCGACCTCCTCCTCGTCGTCGAGATAGCGAGCTGGGCGAAGGACGGTGAACAACGTGCCGCTGTAACGCTCGAGCTTGGGACGCTGGTGGGCCGCGATCGCGTCCTCGACCATCAGGTGGTGGAGATCGAATTCGTTCGCCACCGACTTGATCTCGGTGTCGGTCGGCCGGTAGAGACCGATCCAGGCCACCCCATCCCGTTCCCTGCGCAGGTTGTAGGCCTGTTCCAGGGTGGGAGGCGTGGCCACCCGGACACCTTTGACGTAGACAGCGTTGTCCACCACGCCTGGCTTGGTCATCACATCCCCTGTCTCTGCTGTCGCGATTCTGTCTCTGCTCCAGCGGTACTTTCTCTACTCTCGGCGCAGCTGCCGAGACCTATCATCCTCATCGGCCACCCGCGGTTCCTCTGGGCTCGTCCTTAAACAGTTGGTACGAACCCGGGCCGGAAGAGGTAGGACGTGAGCAGGGTCGCCATGACCACGAACAGCACCCCGCAGAAGATGTGCAGACCGACTATCCCCGAGCGGGCGAGAACGATTTGCAGCACCTCGACGCCGATCAGGATCCCCGCCGCCCACACCGGCCAGCGGGGCCCACCGGCGCGTTGGTAGAGCACGGCGGTGACGACCACCACGGCGGTCAGCGCGAGCAGCAGATAGGCGTTGAGCTGGTGGGCGGGAAGCAGAGCAGAGTCTCCGCCGAGGAAGCCCGCCGCCAGCCCGGCCTGGCCCACGGCCAGACTCATCAGCAACGTGGCCTCGATCCGGAGGGCGACGAGCGCGCGCCCCGGTCGCGGACCGCGTCGAGTGCTCAGGGGGTCCCGACTGCTCACGGGGCCATTGTGCGTCAGAACGCGGAGCGGGAGAGTAGGGACATGACCGAGCCCGTTCCAACCCCGGCACAGCTCCTGGGGATCGCGATCCGCGGTGGTGGCCCGATCGGGACGGATACCAGTTCGGACTGATGAGCCCGGCGTCGGATGATCACCGTTTCTGGCCACCGAGGGTCGCGCCTGACGACCATGATCGTTGATCAAGATTCGGTGATCACGGAGTTGATCATGGTTGTGGGGGAGCGGTGAACGGTGATCAGACAGTTTTGCGGCTTCGGGCCGCCGGTTGCGTCTTCGCCGAGGACGAGGCCGCCCTGTTGATCGAGGCAGCGGCTGCAGATCCGGGCGAGCTCGAACGGCTGCTGGCCGCGCGGGTCGCCGGGGAGCCGCTAGAACACCTGCTTGGCTGGGTGCGCTTCGCCGGGCTGGAGCTGACTGTCGGTCCGGGTGTGTTTGTGCCCCGGCTGCGTACCGAACTTCTGGCGGAGCAGGCGTTGGCCATGATCGCCGGGGGCGCGGTGGTGGTCGAGCTGTGTTGCGGAGCGGGTGCCGTGGCGGCGGTTCTGCAACGGTCCGGCCGAGTCGGCGAGCTGTACGCAGTCGACATCGACCCGGTCGCCATCGGCTTCGCGCGACACAACCTGATTGCTCCAGCGGCGATCCTGGTCGGCGACCTGTACGCGCCGCTGCCGGCCGCGATCCGGGGACGGGTGGATCTGATCGTGGCGAACGCTCCGTATGTGCCGACCGAAGAGATGGCCCTGATGCCACGAGAGGCGCGCGATCACGAACCGCTGGTGGCGCTCGACGGGGGCGAGGACGGAGTCGCGGTCCAGCGCCGGATCATCGCAGAGGCGCCGGCCTGGCTGCGTCTCGGCGGCCGGTTGCTGATCGAGGCCGGCCGGGCGCAGTCGGTGATCACCGCAGCGGAGATGACGGCCGTCGGATTCACCCCCGACGTGGTCGTCGACGACCGCCGGGACAGCACCGTGGTGGTCGGCATCAACTCAGCCCCTTGACGCCGCTGAACACCTCCGAAATGGCGCCAGTGGCGCTATAACGGCGCTGCTGGGAACTGCGCCACACCGTGACCGCGTACGACGCGCTCGACGTCGCGTTGGCAGAGTTGTGTGGCGTCCTCCTGGTCACCGCGGATGCACGATTGGCCGCGGCCACCGGGCCGACGTGCGCGATCGACCTGATCGGTGAATGAGCACAGCGTCACCAGCGGCTGATCGGGGCGTTCACCGGGCGCGCAGAGCCTGGTCGAGGTCGGCCAGCAGGTCATCGGGGTTCTCCAGTCCCACCGAGAGACGCAGCAGGTCGTCGTGCGGGCGCGCATCCGCCGCCACCGAGCGGTGGGTGAGGGCGGCGGGGTGCTGGATGAGCGAGTCGACGCCGCCGAGGGAGACGGCGTGGGTCACGAGCCGGCAGCCGGCTGCCGCCGAGGCGGCCGCCGCGTATCCCCCACGCACCGAGAACGCGAGAATCGACCCCGGTCCGCGCATCTGGCGTCCCACCAGACCATCTGGGTCGGCCAGCCCGGGGTAGTGGACCCCGACGACGTCCGGATGCTCTTCGAGCCACGCCGCGACTTTTTGGGCGCCCTCCTGGGCGGCGCGCACTCGCACGGGCAGGGACTGCAGCCCGCGGTGGAGGTCGTAGGCGGCCCGTGGGTGCAGCAGGCCCCCGGTCAACGCGCGCACGTGCCGCAGCTGGCGGGCCCAGGCCGCGGTGCCCGCCACGACCCCGCCCATGGCGTCACCGTGGCCACCCATGAACTTGGTCGCTGAGTGGAGAACAAGCGTGGCCCCGTGCCGAGCGGGGTTCTGCAGCACCGGCGTCGCGAACGTGTTGTCGACGAGCACCGGGACCGGCCCGGCCGCGGTCACCACGGCGCCGATGTCAACGAGATCGAGGGTCGGATTCGCCGGGGTCTCGAACAGCACCAGGCCGGTGTCGGGGCGTACCGAAGACGCCACGGACTCAGGCGTCGCCCAGGTGACCTTCGTGCCGAGCAGCCCGGTGGCCAAGACATGGTCGGTGCCGCCGTAGAGCGGGCGTACCGCGACGACATGCGGCGCTCCGGCGGCGACGCTGGCCAAGAGCACCGCGGTCAGCGCCGCCATGCCCGAGGCGTATGCCACCGCCTCCTCGGTCTCCTCGAGGACGGCCACCGCACGCTCGAACCGGTCGACGGTCGGGTTCCATAGACGCTGGTAGACGAGGCTGTCGCCCGGCTCGGGGCGGCCTCCGGTGGCGAGCACCTCGTAGGCCCGCCCGCCGTTCTCGACGTCGGGAAGGGGGTTGGTGCTCGAGAGGTCGATGGGAGGCACGTGCACCCCAAGCGCGCGCAGGTCCTCCCGCCCGGCGTGGACGGAGCGGGTATCGAGGCTGGTGACGGGCACGGTGCCCTCCGATCGCGTATGTGGCACAGTTGGAGAGACGTCCATTATCGCCGCATCCACGGCAGAGGGACAACAGTCCGACGGAAAGCACCGTCACGGCGAGTATGTTCGTGGATTCCAAGTGCGGAAACGGTTACGCTGGCCCCGATGTCGCAGAATCCACGCGCCGAACGCCGCCACCTCCCGCCGGGTCCACCACCGCGGGAGCCGCTCACCGTCGACGAGATCGACGTCACCCTGCTGCGCGCGCTCAGCGCGGACGGTCGACGATCCGTCGCCGCACTGGCTCGGCAGACCGGGCTGGCCGAGTCCACGTGTGCGGGTCGGGTGCGGGGCCTGCTCGAGCGCGGCACGGTCCGCGGCATCCACGCCGAGCTTGACCCGGGGGCTCTGGGGTTCACCGTCGAGGCGATGGTCGCGGTGCGTTTCGGCGGGCACGTCCGAGGACACGTCGAGGCCTTTCGCGACGAGGTGACGCAAGTGCCGGGGGTGCTCGCGACCTACAACACCAGCGGCTCGGAGGACTACCTGGTGCACGTCGCCGCCAGCGGGTCCGACGCGTTGCGCGACTTCGTCCTCGACCACATCGCCGACCGGCCGGGGGTCGTGCATGTCGAGACCAGCCTGATCTTCGAGTCGACTCGTGGGGTCGGGCTGCTCCCGGGGGCGGCGTCGAGCTGAGCGGCACGATCAGAGTTTGCTGGGCTAATCTTGGTCATTCAGTGCGACCCCTAAACGGGAGGACCTGAGAGGAGTCCGCAAGTTGTCCGATAAGTAACATTATGTCAGGTTGCGGCTGCACGCTGCTCACCACAGTCGCGCGACTGCTCCGTCGTCGCTGCGGGGTTGACGCCCATGTTGCGAGGATTTTTATCGAGCGGGGGGTGCGAAAATCTGTGGCCGTCGGTGCGGCTCCGGGCCACCTGACCCGGGCTGCGTCGTAGGACGGACCGCTTGCGGACATCCATCCCTGTCACGGACCGCGAGCGCACTGCCTACGTCGCCTAGAGCCTACTTTCCAGGTCCTGACTACGCAGGAGGGCAAGACGCGGTCGGACATCATTCGCGAGGCGCTGGCAGCCTCCGCGGCGTGAGGGTTCACCAC
>JAKDLH010000344.1 GCA_030452945.1 Microlunatus sp.
ACGGTGACGATCGCGTTCACGTCGCTGCCACCGTCGGGCAGGAACTCGTTCTGATAGACGGCGGCGGTGAACTCGGCCATGCTCGCTTCCTCCTCGGTGCGGACCCCTCGCGGTCCGGTGACAACGCTGCACGTCACAGTATCCTGCGCGAGGGCAGGGCTCCGGGCACGCCAGAGCCGCGACCCAGGACGACCAACGACCGGTCGGTCACAAGTTGCGGCTCGGGTGTGGCTCTGGACCGCAAGTCTTGACCGGGTGGTCAAAACTTGCGATTCGGGGGTGACGATTCCCGACCCGCCAGCGTCCCTGCTCGGTCAGCGGCGGGACCAGCCGCCGACCTCGAGAACCTCCACCGTCGAGGTGGAGGCCATCGCCGGCCGAGGCCCGATCCGGTCAGACGCCTGCGGTCGGGTGAAGGGGGAGGGGTCGACGACGGCGAACCGATCGTGTCCGGGCAGCAAATCCGGGATCCGGCGCAGATCGGCGAGCAGTTGGTCGCGGGCCAACCGGTTACCGAGTTGCCTGGTGGCCGACATCCCATGGTCGGTGAGCATTAAGCGCTCGACTCGGACCAGGTCCTGTCTGAGCTGGCGTCGGCGGGCCATCAGCCACAGCTCTGCCTGCTCGATCTCCCACTCCGAGGAGTGGGCGGGACGCGCGAACCGGACCGCGACCGCCTGACCGGCGCGTTGTATCAGGTTGCGGGTGCTTTCCTTGGACAACAGCACACCGAGGGCCAGGAGCACGACGATCAGCCCCAGGAAGAAGACCTGTTCGAACGCGACTTGCTCCATCGCCACCACCGCCCGTCCGGTTCCAGGGTCACCCGTGACCGAGGTTCGCTCAAGGGTAGATCGCGGCGGAGCCGATTTCGCCTTCCCGGTCGAGTCAGCCGACCGTACGCCGGGCCAAAGCCACCGAGATGTTGTCCTTGCCGCCCTGATCGCAGGCCCAGCCGACCATGGCCTCGGCTAGAGCCAGCGGGTCGGAGCCGGCCGAGGCACTCAGCTGGACCACCAGCGCCTGCAGCTCCGCCGCCTCCGAGGCGTAGTTCCACAGCCCGTCGGAGCAGACCAGCACCCAACCGGAGCCGTTAAGCAGCACCGAGCCGGTCGCCGGCCGATGGTCGGTGGAGTCCTTACCCAGCCACTTCAAGATCGCGTGCGCCTGCGGTCCCTGCTCGGCCTCTTCCTTGCCCACCCCAGAGGCGATCCGCAGCTGGGCCACGGAGTCGTCGGTGGTCAGTTGGACTGGCTCCGGCCCGCCGGGGTCGGTGATCCAGTACGCCCGGCTGTCGCCGACGTTGGCGAACACGCACAGGTCGTCCTCCAAGACGACCGCCACCAACGTGCACGAGGCGGGGTTCGGGGTATCCGGGCTCGTGCTGGTGATCACCGCTTCGTTCGCCCGATCCGCCGCGGTGACCAGCACCCCCTCGATGGCCGCAGCCCGGCTCTCGGGCACACCCAACCCGGCCGGCCGGCTGCCGATGAGCACGTCGCGGGCCGTTCGGGCGGCGGCCAGGCTGGCCACGTCGGACTCGTCGGCCGACGACACCCCGTCGCAGACCACCAGGACCGCTCGCCGGCCGGGATCGGCGGACCCCGCTACAGCGGTGGCGTCCTCGTTGCGGTAATGCCGGATGCCTCGATCGCAACAGGCCGCGACCCACGACGCCGGCCGTTCGACGTAGTGATCCCGTTCGCTCGGCGCCTTCGTGCCACAGGTCTGGCAGTAGCCGTCCGAGCCGACGACGCCGCCGCAGCTCCGGCACGGCCGGGGGAGCAGCAAGGTCGGTTCCCCGGCCGCCGGGTCGGAGTGGCCGACGCCCGGGCAACCCCCGGCCGGCGTCGCCAGCTCGATCGGCAGCTCGGCCGCGCTCTCCTCGGCCGCAGCCTCGGTCGGTGTCAGCGGTGAGCCGCACGCCTCACAGAACCGGGCGGTGGGCTGCACCGGTGATCCGCAGCCGGGACACCGACCCGCTTCGATGTTCATCGGCGGGCCCTGGTTCGGGCTCGACTCAACGCTCACGCTGGACTCGCTTTCCAAGCTCACTGGGTGGTTCCGGGGTTCCGGCGGGACCACTAAGTCAGGGTCCATCGACGGACCTCGTTCGCCTTATCGACCAGGGCGTAGCGCTCACCCGAATCATCGGCGGCCGAGGCCAAGGTCCGGTAGGTGCTCTCCAGTCCGTCCCGCAACTCCGGTACATCGGCTGGGATGCCTCCGATGGCCAGGCGGCGGTTGGGGCCCTGCGATTCTACCGTCGCCAGCGCCCGGGCCAAGATCTTCGCCGTCAGCTCCGACTTCTCCACCGGATCCATCCGGACTCCGGTGATGCTGTCCATGGCCTGGGCCAGCATCGGCAGCCCATCGGCGGCCGCGTACAACAACTCGGCCTTCTGCCGCTGGGATTCCGGGTAGTTGCGGGAGGTCGACGGCACCAGGTCGAGCGCCTCGACCGCCCTGGCGACGTCTTTGCGCTCCGAGCGGACTCGAGCCAACCCGAAGGCCGCGGGCGCCACGTAGTTGGCGTCGGTCGCCGCGCAGGTCCGGTACAGCCGCTCGGCCAGGTCGGGCTCGCCACCCAACTCGCAGGTCAGGGCCAGGGCGAGCTTTGGCGCGAGCTCGCCAGGCACCTGGCCGTACACGGCGTTGAAGGCCGATTGGCCGGCTTTGAAGTCTTGTCGTTGGAGGGCGAGCAAACCGCTCATCCAGACCGCTCGCCACTCCCACGGGTCGAGGGTGAGCATTTGGTTGACGACCTCGTTGACCGTGGTGCTCCATCCGGCGTCCAGCGCCGCGCGAGCCCGGGCGAGCTGGACCTCGGGGGTGACTGCCGGGGCGTGCTTGAGCTCGGCCAACCGCTCTTTGGGGTCATCGGAGGTGAGGTTGGACAGCCAGGCGAACTGGCTGTCGGTGGTGTCGGGGCGCAGCACCGGCAGCTCGTCCCACGTCAGGGCGTCACTGACCACGGCCGGGGCCTGGAACAGCACCGAGGCCGCCGAGGTCAGTGCGGTGCCGGTCTGTTTCTCGGCCACCACCTCGCGCAGCACGCCGAGCAGTTGCACCCGCAGCTCATCGACCGAAGCGAACCGGTCGGCGGGGTCGGCGGCGCACATCTTGGCCACCAGCCGGTACAGCGAGTCGTGCGCCGCGAAGACCTCGATCTCCTCGATCGGAGGCAGCTTGTCCACATATCGGGTCTGATAGCCGCGGAACTCCGCCATCAGCACCAGCAACGTCCGGCCGATCGTGTAGATGTCGGAGGCGATGCTGGTGCCAACCTGAGGCACCTCAGGGGCCTGGTAGCCGACCGTGCCATAGATCGCGGAGTCGTCGTCGTCGACGCGTCGGACGCCGCCCAGGTCGATTAGCTTGACCGCGTCGCCGATCTGAATCAGGTTGTCAGGCTTGAAGTCGCAGTAGACCAAACCGAGAT
>JAKDLH010000044.1 GCA_030452945.1 Microlunatus sp.
CCGACGACGGCGCGAATGGACCCCGATCGCCGCCGATCGCTGCTGGCCGAGGTCGGCGCCCTGTACGACTCGATCGCTCGCCCACCGGAGCCGCTGCTGCTGCCGTATCGAGCCTCGTGCTGGCGCGCCGAGGTCGATCACTCCGGGCTGGTGGTCGACGAGGACGATCTGGACGTCGTGCAGATCCGGCTGTGAGGCCCCGTCGAAATCGGTCAGGTCGCGAACTCAGACCAGCTTGACGGCCAGTTCCATTTCCCAGTCGTTCAAGTCCGGCACCTCGACCGGATCGGAGTAGTACCACTCGGTACGGCAGGCCCAGGCGTGACCCGCCGGCGTGTCCCACTGGTCAAACTCCAGACCTTCGTCCGCCGCCCAGGCCAGCAGCTCACCGGTCACGCGCGCCAAACCGTCGGGATGTCCGACGTGCCGTACGGTCCCGTAACGGCCAGCCGGCAAAATGCCCGCCATGACCGCCTCGTCACCTTCGCACATCTGCGGCACGGGAATGCCGGCTTCGATTGTCATCGGGCCGGGCATGTTGATCACGTTGTACTTGAAGAAGGGCGGGCCGCTCGGCTGGATCCCGCGCTGCGCGAGCCAGCCGAACAGCTCACCGAAACGGTCCGCGATGACCGCGAAGTTGTCCATGAAGACGCTGTCGTCGCTCACATAGACGTACGGCCGAGCCGCCCGATCCTCTACCCAATGCCGGGTCGCAGAAGTTGTCATGATCCATCAGACCTCGGCCGGGGCGAAAATTCATCGACGGGCCGGTCCCCTAAGATTTCATCAGCCCATGGCGACGTCGTCGAGGAGGACCACGGTGAGTGATGAGACTCTGTCCAACCTGCTGCGCGAGGAGCGGCGGTTCCCTCCCCCCAAGGAGCTGGCGGGCTCGGCCAACGTCACCGACGCGACCTACGAGCAGGCGGCCGACGATCCGGACGCGTTCTGGGCCGAGCAGGCGAAGCGGCTCGACTGGGACACCGAGCCCACCGAGACCGTGGACTGGAGCAACCCGCCCTTCGCGAAGTGGTTCGCCGACGGCACCCTGAACGCCGCCTACAACTGCTGCGACCGCCATGTGGAGGCCGGCCACGGCGACCGGGTCGCGTTCTACTTCGAGGGCGAGCCGGGCGACACCCGCGAGATCACGTACGCACAGCTGACCGCGGAAGTGAAGCAGGCCGCCAACGCGCTGACTGAGCTCGGAGTCACCAGCGGCGACCGAGTCGCCATCTATCTGCCGATGATCCCCGAGGCGGTAGTGGCCATGCTCGCGTGCGCACGGCTCGGCGCGCCGCACACCGTGGTGTTCGGTGGCTTCTCCTCCGATGCCCTGGCGACCAGGATCGCCGACTGCGGCGTGGAGGTGGTGATCACCGCCGACGGCGGCTACCGCCGCGGCGCCCCGTCCGATCTGAAGTCCGCGGTTGACCAGGCGCTGACCAAGTGCGAGGGCGTACGCAGCGTGCTGGTGGTCCAGCGGACCGGCCAGGACGTGGAGATGACCGAGGGACGGGACTTGTGGTGGCACGACTTCGTCGGCGGCCAGTCCGACGAGCACACCCCCGAGGCCTTTCCGGCCGAGCACCCGCTCTACATCATGTACACCTCCGGCAGCACCGGGACGCCGAAAGGCATCTTGCACACCACCGGTGGCTATCTGGTCGGCACGTCGTATACCCACTGGGCGGCGTTCGACCTGAAGCCGGAGACCGACGTGTTCTGGACTGCCGCCGACATCGGCTGGGTCACCGGGCACTCCTACCTGGTCTACGGCCCGCTGGTGAACGGCACCACCTCGGTGATGTACGAGGGCACGCCGAACACTCCCCACCAGGGTCGCTGGTGGGAGATCATCGAGAAGTATCGGGTCAGCATCCTTTACTGCGCGCCGACCGCCATCCGCACCTTCATGAAGTGGGGTCCGGAGTTCCCCGAGCAGTTCGACCTGTCCTCGCTGCGTCTGCTCGGGTCCGTGGGCGAGCCGATCAATCCGGAGGCGTGGGTGTGGTATCGCCACTACATCGGTGGCGACCGGGTGCCGGTGGTCGACACCTGGTGGCAAACCGAGACGGGCATGATCATGGTCTCCCCGATGCCGGGGGTGAGTGAGGCCAAGCCAGGTGCGGCGATGACCGCGGTGCCGGGGGTGAGCGTCGATGTGGTCAACGACGAGGCCCACTCGGTGCCCAACGGCTCGGGCGGCTACCTGGTGGTGACCAAGCCCTGGCCCGCCATGCTGCGGACGCTGTGGGGGGACGATCAGCGGTTCATCGACACGTACTGGTCCCGGTTCGAAGGGCTGTACTTCGCCGGCGACGGAGCGAAGAAGGACGACGACGGCGACATCTGGCTGCTCGGCCGGGTCGATGACGTGATGAACGTGTCCGGTCACCGGATGTCCACGACGGAGATCGAGTCTGCCCTGGTGTCGCACCCCAAGGTCGCGGAGGCCGCGGTGGTCGGCGCCACCGACGACACCACCGGTCAGGCGATCGTGGCTTTCGTGATCTTGCGCACCGAGGCCGGCGACGGCGGCCCTGACGTGGTGCAGGAGCTCCGCACCCATGTCGCCGCCGAGATCGGAGCGATTGCCAAGCCGCGTCAGATCATGGTCGTCGAGGAGCTACCGAAGACCCGATCGGGCAAGATCATGCGGCGGCTGCTGCGCGACATCGCCGAGAACCGCGAACTCGGCGACGTGACGACCTTGACCGACTCCTCGGTGATGACCCTGATCAAAGACAATCTGGCCAAGCCCGACTCCCCTCAGGAGTAGACCCAGCGAACTCCCGAGCCTGACTACCAAGGTGACCTGGGTCTCGCTTGACCCACCCGGAAGACGGTAGGGTCTGCCACGTCCGTCCGGCAGCAGGTCCGGATCCACGGCGGCAACGTGGCTGTGGCTAGCCGGGAGATCTGGTCGGCAGCATGATCGTCGACCAGTCAGGAGTGCTGTGAAGAATCGCCCCCGCGTTGTCCTGTTCGAACGCAACTCCGCCGCCGACGACGCCGACACGATCGCCGTCGCCGAACTGCTGCGTTTGGAGACGGTCAGCGGCGCGCTGATGCTCTCGGCGGCGGTCGTGGCGCTGCTGTGGGCCAACCTGGGGACGGAGAGCTATCTCGCGCTGTCCCATCTGAAGCTCGGTCCTCTCGACCTCGCCCATTGGTCGGCCGACGGGCTGCTGGCGATCTTCTTCTTCGTTGCCGGTCTGGAGCTCAAACGTGAATTCACGGTCGGTGCGCTGAGTAAACCGGCCGAGGCCTTGTTGCCGATCGTGGCCGCGTTCTGCGGGATGGCGGTGCCGGCCCTGATCTACGTGGTGATCAACCTCACGATGGAGGGTGGCCGGCCGCAGGGCTGGGCCATCCCGATGGCCACCGATATCGCTTTTGCCCTGGCCATCCTCGGTCTGGTGGGCTCCAAACTGCCTAACAGCTTGCGCGCCTTCTTGCTGACCCTGGCCATCGTGGACGACCTGGGCTCGATCGCCGTCATCGCCGTGTTCTTCTCGACCGGCATTTCTTTGTTGTGGCTGCTCGGCGTCGTCGCCTGCGCGGCGCTCTGGGTGCTGCTCCAGTGGCGCGGGATCAGGGGCTGGTACATCTACCTGCCGTTGGCAGTGCTGTGCTGGGTGTGCATGTTCAACAGCGGCGTCCACGCCACCATCGCCGGTGTCATCCTGGGTCTGCTGACCCGATCCAAGATGCCGGGCGGAGGCCGGTCGCCGGTCGATCGCTGGGAGCATCGGTGGGCCCCCATCTCGGCTGGCTTCGCCGTGCCGGTGTTCGCCCTGTTCGCGGCTGGGGTTCCGGTCTCGTTGTCCAGGATGGCTGAGATGTTCACCAATCCGGTCGGTCTCGGGGTGGTTCTTGGACTTGTGGTGGGCAAGGTGATCGGCGTACTGGGCGGATCGTGGCTGACCGCGAAGTTCACCGGGGCCGAACTGGCCTCCGACCTGCGATGGAGCGAGGTCTTCGCGGTTTCCATGCTGGCCGGGGTGGGATTCACCGTGGCCCTGCTGATCGGTGAGCTCGCGTTCCCGGGCGAACCGGAGTTCCAGGAGGTCGCCAAGTCGGCAGTGCTAGTCGCGTCGTTGTTGGCTGCCGTCCTCGCCACATTGTCGTTGCGCCGTCGTACCCGGTTCCGGCTTCCCAGCTGACCCGAGACGCGACTATCACCGGACCCGGACCATCAGTCGTCACGACTGGAAGGTGCAACCACTAGGCTCGGAGCCCTGACGAGAGGAGGTCCTGATGGCGGACCGCAAGATCGCAGAGCTGATCAAAGACATCCGAGGCGACGCCACCCTGCTGATCAACGAACAGGTGGAGCTGGCGAAGGCGGAGCTGATGCCGGCCGCCAAGAACGCCGGTATCGGCGGCGGCCTGTTCGGCGCAGCCGGGTACTTCGGCATCAACGCGGCCACCCTGATCTACATCGGCGCGGCCCTCGGCCTCGCCGCACTCGGGCTCCCGTACTGGGCGGCGTTCTTGATCGTGGCCGGTGTGCTGCTGCTGATCGCGGCCATCGCCGCCGCTATCGGCTACACGAGAATCAAGAAGGTCCAGCCACCGGAGAAGACCATCGCCAACGGCAAGGCCCTGGTCAGCGAACTCAGCTCCGCGGTCAACCGCGCCACCTCGGCCGCGAGCGCGCCACAGATCGAAGGAACGGTCGTCAATGACAAGAAGGCCTTGCGCTGATACCGCAGCCCGGCGCCGGGTGGCTTGACCTCCGATCGTGAGGTGCTGATCGAGGGTCCTTGGCGGCACCAAGAGATCCTCGCCAACGGCATCCGCTTCCACCTGGCCGCCGGACGAAGCTTCACCCGGGACGCACCGCTGGTCCTGCTGCTGCACGGCTTCGGCCAGTTCTGGTGGGCCTGGCGGCACGTCCTGCCGATCCTGGACGAGGCAGGTCTCAGTGTCGCTGCCCTTGATCTGCGCGGCTACGGCGCTTCCGACAAGACTCCTCGCGGCTATCGGCAGGACATGACCGCGGCCGACGTGTCCGGGGTGATTCGCAGCCTGGGGTTCGCGTCGGGTTGCGTGGTCGGCCACGACTGGGGCGGGATCGCGGCCTGGTCCACCTACGCGTACGCCCCCGAGCAGGTGGGCGCACTGGCCCTGGTCGGTGCGCCTCATCCGCTGCGCTTCCCGTGGACCCGGATGGGTCGCAGCGCCGCCCTCGGCCAGCTGCCGATCGTGCCCGAGCGGATGATCATGGCCCGGCACGGCGCTCTGGTGGAACGGCTGCTTCGGCAGCGGGCCGCGCCGGGTTCGGGCTACTTGTCGGCGGCCGACGCCGAGCACTACCGGCGGGCTCTGAGTCAATGGCCGAGCCCGCACTGCGCGCTGGAGTACCAGCGGATGTTCCTCCGCGACCAGATCCGCCCCGCGGGACGGATCTATCGGCGCGCTTTGGCCCGGCCCGTTCGGGTGCCGGTGCTGACCCTGCGAGGCGAGCTCGACCGGCTCGTGCCGTCGGCGTCGATGACCCCGCCGGACGCCTCAGCCGCTGGCGAGTTGCGTCAGGTCGAACTACCGGGGATCGGGCATCTCCCGCACGAGGAGGCGCCCGAGAAGGTGGCTGTCGCCTTGATCGACTGGCACCGGGCCGTGCTCTGTGGCTGAACTCCTCAGGCGAGGCGAAGGATCCGCGACTCCCAGGGGGCTAGCGTGCTGCCGTCGGTTTGTCCGTGGGTGCCGAGCACCAGCACCGCACCGGTCAGATCGGGCAGCTGGTCGGTAGGCAGCTCCAGCGCCGCCGCCGACATGTTGGCCACGACCAGCAGCACCGTGTTCTCCAGCGTCCGGGTGAACGCCCAGAGCCGGTCGTGCTCGGGCAGCAACAAGGCGAATCGCCCGTGGACCACCACCGGATCGCGGTGCCGCAGTTCGATCAGCCGACGGTAGTGGTGGAACACCGAGTCGGGATCGTTCACCGCCGCGTGCGCGTTGACGACCACATAGTTCGGGTTGACCGGCAGCCACGGGATGCCCTCGCTGAACCCGGCGTGGGATCGATCGTCCCACTGCATCGGCGTCCGCGCGTTGTCCCTGCTCTTCACCGACAGGGACCGCAGCACCGCTTCGGCTTCCAATCCCAGCGTCAACGCCTCCGCGTGGTAGCCCACCGACTCCAGGTCCTCGTACTGGGAGATGTCGGTGAAGTTGGTGTTGGTCATGCCGATCTCTTCGCCTTGGTAGACGTACGGCGTCCCTTTGTGCAGGTGCAGGACGGTGCCGAGCGTCTTGGCCGAGGGGATCCGGAACTCCGCACTGTCGTCACCGAAACGCGACACCGCCCGCGGCTGATCATGGTTGTTCCAGTAGAGCGAGTTCCAACCCACCTCGGCCAAACCCTCCTGCCACACGGCCAGGTTGCCTTTCAGCACCGGCAACGGCAGATCGGCGAGATCCCACTTGGACCCGCCCGGGACCTGATCCAAACTGACGTGTTCGAAGGTGAAGACCATCCCGAGCTCGCGGCGGCTCGGGTCAGTCGCCGCCAGGGCAGTGTCGATGGAGGCGCCGGGCATCTCCCCGACGCTGATCAGGTTCGCCACGTCCAGGCCCACTTCGCGGTTCATCTCGGCCAGGAACTCGTCCAGGCGATGTCCGTTGGCCACGGGCACGAAGGCCGGAGAATAGCGTTGCGCGTCTGCTATCGGACCGTCGAGCAGCTCGGTGGGCTTGGAGATCAGGTTGATCACATCCATCCGGAAGCCGTCGACCCCGCGGTCGACCCACCACCGCATCATCGCGTAGACGCATCTGCGGACCTCCGGGTTCTCCCAGTTGAGGTCCGGCTGCTTCGGCGAGAACAGGTGCAGGTAGTACTCACCAGTCGTCTCGTCGAACTGCCAGGCCGAGCCGGAGAACGCCGAGCCCCAGTTGGTCGGCTCCGCTCCCGGCGTGCCCGCCTGATGGCCTTCGCGGGCCGGCCGCCACCAGTACCAGTCGCGTTTGGCCGATCCCGGATCCCGCGACTCCGCGAACCAGGGGTGCTCGTCGGAGGTGTGGTTGACGACCAGGTCCATCATCAGCTTCATGTCCCGCTCGTGCAGCCCGGCGATGACCGCGTCCAGGTCGGCCAGCGTGCCGAAAACCGGATCCACATCGGTGTAGTCGGCGATGTCGTAGCCGTTGTCGTCCTGGGGCGAGACGTAGACCGGGGAGAGCCATACCACGTCGACCCCGAGCCGCTTCAGGTAGTCCAGCCGAGGAAGGATGCCGGGGAGGTCGCCCATCCCGTCACCGTTGCTGTCGGCGAACGAGCGTGGATAGATCTGGTAGACGACCGCGGACTTCCACCAGCCGTCCGGACGCGCTCGCGTCGCGTCGGGCTTCTCAGCGGGGGCAGGCTCGTCAGCGGCGACAGGAGCGACACTCATGTCGTCGATCCTGGCACAGGGCCGATCTCGTCCGGTGAAACGCCGGCGGCTCGCAGCTCAGCCGCCAAAGCCCGACACTCCGCCACCAGGTTGATCCGGGCCGGAGCGTTCATCGCCCGTCCGTTGGCGGTCCGGAACAGGTCGCGCCCCGCTAGCTCCCGCAGGATCTGAAAGCGACCGCGGACAAAATCCAGGCGAGGTACGGCGGCGTACTCCTGGCGAACCTGCTGCACGTAGCGTTCGTACGCCTCCGGCGACCCCGCCAGCACGGCCAGATCCGCGTCGCAGAGAAGCTCGCCCTCGGGATCTCGCGGGCCGGGCAGATGGGTGGCCGTCAGCCGGACCAGCCTGGCGACCTCGTTGAGGTCTTCCTGCTCCAGGCCGGCCCGGCTGAGCTCGCGGATGCTGAGCCGGGCGGAGGCTTCCTCGTTGCTCACCTGGCCGACCGGGATCGCGTACACCGCGTCGTGGAAGAACGCGGCCAACCGGACCAGGAACAGGTCGTGGTCGCCGGCCAGGGACTCGATGTGTTCGAGCACGGCCGCCAGATGCTCAGTTGAGTGGTAGTACCGATGTGGCTCGGCGTACCGGGCGATCACCGCGGCGCCGATCTCGGACTGGCGCGGCAGGGTGGCGTCCCAGATCGCCTGCAGCGCAGTGGTCAGATCCGTGTCCTCAGTGAGCATCGTGTCCTCCTCCGGTTCGTAAATCGGTCAGGTAGCGCGCCGGAATCTCGATCCGGCGAGTCCGATCCCATTCGCGTTGCCAGCCGGCCAGATCCAGCACGCCGTCCAGGAGGTGGGCGGTGAGGCCCCAAATGAGGTGGCCGGCAACCTCGAAGCCAGGACCGATATAGCCGGACGGGTGCCGGACCAGCCCACGGTGAGCGGGAGCGGTCAGCTCGGCGACCGGGACGACATGGACCGACGCGACCTCACCTGGATCAGCCGGGCGAACCGGGCTCGATTCGCGCCACCACCCGACCACGGTGGTGACGTCGAACCCGCTGACCGCCACGTGAGCCGGCGGCAGCGCGCCGATCGGTTCGATGCCCGACGGATCGACCGCGGTCTCCTCGTGGGCCTCCCGCACGGCGGTGGCGATCAGGTCGGTGTCACCGGGGTCGTTCGCGCCGCCCGGGAACGCGATCTGACCGGCGTGAGTACGCAGCGTGGCGGCTCGCTCGACGAACAAGATCTCCGGCCCGCTCCGGCCAGACCCGATCAAAACCAGGACGGCGGCGGCCCGGCCGCCCACCCCGGGTCGCAGGGCGACCGCCTGTCGGAGCCGCTCGGAGTCGAGCAGGGCGGCGTCCAGGGGTCCGAGCCAGTCGGGCAGCTCCGACAACGAACTCATCCGCGCGGCTCGCGGATGAGCTTGGCCGCCTTCTTTGGATCGGTCTCGCCCTCCCCGAAGGAGGGACACCAGCGAGCCACCGGACAGGCGCCGCAAGCCGGGTTACGAGCGTGGCAGCGGCGTCGGCCGTGCCAGATCAGGTTGTGGCTCAGCTGCGTCCAGTCCTTGCGGGGGAAGAGTGCGCCAACCTCGACCTCGACCGTCTCGGGCTCTATCGAGACCGTCCAGCGCAAGCGCCGGGCCAGCCGACCGAAATGGGTGTCGACGGTGATGCCGGGGACGCCGAAAGCGTTGCCCAGCACGACATTGGCCGTCTTGCGTCCGACACCGGGGAGAGTGACGAGTTCGGGCAGGGTGGCTGGAACCTCACCCTCGAAACCATCCGCGAGCGCAGCACCGAGCTTCAGCAGCGTGTCGGACTTGGCTCGGAAGAAGCCGACCGGTCTCAGCAGGGTTTCCAGATCAGCGCGGTCCGCGGCAGCGTAGGCCGCCGCGGTCGGGTAGCGGGCGAACAGCACCGGCGTGATCTGGTTGACCCGCTTGTCGGTGGTCTGCGCCGACAGGATGGTCGCCACGAGCAACTGCAGCGGACTGGTGAAGTCGAGTTCGCAGCGGGCGTCGGGATAGCTCTGGTGCAGACTGCGATTGATCCTTCGAGCGCGCCGGACCAATGCCGTACGCGACACGTCGGGGGTTCTCGGCCGGACGTCGACGGCGATCGCCGACCCGCCTTCCACCGGCGCCCCACTCGCTTTGCTGACCACGAGGAACCACTGTATGGGCTGCCACTGACCCGCCAACCGGCTCAGCCGGCTTCGGACGCGCATCGGACCGCGTTGGCGTGATGTTGGGCCGCGCTGGGGAACTCTGCGCCTCGAGATGTGTGTGAGGAGCGATCGCACTGGTCTCTCTATTTGGTAAACGGGCCAACGACGAGCGTCTCAGTAGACGGATTCCGCATGCGGACCGATGACGCCGAGTGCGTCTGGGGCATCGACGACGACTATGCACTCGCATTCGCAATCCGCCAGGCCGCGCAGCGAGTGGCCGACGTGTGCCTTGGAACGCGACTCACGGTCGTTCTCGCAGCAGCCTGCCCCAAGCGCAGCTCGGCTACCCGAACGAGATGGTTCCCGCGATCAATCGAAGCAGCGAGCAGGAGCTATGGATGCGGTATCGGTCAGCGGTCCGCCACCGACCCCACCCATGCGATGACGGTCCCACCATCGGTGACGGCACGACTCAGGCAACATCCGGGCTCGCTCCCTCAGGGTCTCGGGGTCCAGCAGCCCCGCCCCGGCGAGCGCGCCAACGAAGTCGGCGTAGAAGGCGTTCGCCTGGTGGAACGGCGACAGCTCTCCAAGAGCGCCGTCCACCTCGTCGGCCATGTTGCGATCTGCATCGTCCAGAAAGGCGATGTCGGCATCCCCTGCGACAAGACAGCCTCCGGTGGCAGGTCGTCCTCGTCGAAGCTGCACAGGATGGTCTGCGAGGCAACGACGAGCCGGTGCTCGTCGTGGGCGATCTCACCGGCGGAGCGGAAGATGTGAGCGAGGTCTTGGCGTTTCACCGGGTGTGCAGCCTCCGGAAGCTGCGCAGGAGCGCTTGCCGCGCCGACTCGCTGAGGACTCCCGGGAACGGGGTGTTGGCCCTCAGCTCGGTCGACCACTCATCCGGGCTGACGAGTGCCCTGGCGATCTCGTCAACTCCGCCTTGCAGCACCTTCTCCCATGGAGCCAGAGGGATTTCGCCTTCTCCTGTGGCAGCGGCTTGCTCAGTAGCGATTTGATCACCGTGCGGGGGATGCGGCGATGGGTGCCGACCCTGGTGTGCTCCAACTTGCCGGCGTCACCTGCTACAGCCACCAAAAACGCGACGAGAGACGTCGAGATGACCCCACGCCAAACGCGGTCCGCTGTCCCGCCCAGAATGATTCAGCGGACTTACAGGAGTCTCACGAGATGCGATAAGTGTGTGACCTGTGCCACAACGATAGGTTTCGACGGTAGCCTTACGCCGACAGGCGTCGACAGCAGGAGGTCGTGTGGATCCGGAGGTCTTGAAGGAGGCTCCGCTCTTTGCCGGGCTGGAGGACGACGCCGCCTCGGCACTGGCCGCCGCGATGGGCACGATCAAGCTCAACCGCGGCGAGGTTTTGTTCCATGAGGGCGACAAGGAAGATCGTCTCTACGTCGTGGTCAGTGGAAAGATCAAGCTCGGCCGGAGCGGGTCGGCCGGCCGGGAGAATCTGCTGGGCGTGTTGGGTCCGGGCCAGATGTTCGGGGAACTGTCGCTGTTCGATCCGGGGCCGCGGTCCTCCACCGCCACCGCCGTGACGGCCTGCGAGATCCGAACCCTCGAGCACGAGGAGCTGATGGGCTGGTTGTCCGGGCGGCCCGAGGTGGCCCTCGGCCTGTTGGGTCAGCTGGCCGCGCGATTGCGTCGCGCGAACGACGTGGTTGCGGATCTGGTGTTCTCCGACGTGCCCGGCCGGGTGGCCAAGCAGCTGCTCGAACTGGCCCGCCGCTTCGGTGAGCGACGCGAGGACGGGGTGCACGTCCATCACGACCTGACCCAGGAGGAACTCGCCCAGCTGGTCGGCGCTTCCCGGGAGACGGTGAACAAGGCGTTGGCCGACTTCGCCGCCCGGGGCTGGATCCGGCTGGAGCCTCGTTCGGTCACCATCTTGGACGCCGACCGGGTGGAACGCCGCGCCCGCTGAGCCCATCGGGGTAATACCTCCCTCTGGATTTTGCCCGACGCAAGCGTTCCCGCTCAACAGTAAACCGGCTGGGGATCTACAGGGAGGTATTACCCAAACTCGATCCCCAGAGCGTCCCGCACCATGGCGATCACCCGCTCGGCGTCCTCCTCGAGCATCTTCCACGTGAAGCGCAACACCCGCCAACCGGCCAGGACCAGCCGGTTCTGTCGCCAGCGGTCCCGCTCGAAGGCGTCGTCGAGGTGGTACTGCCGACCGTCGATCTCGATGGCCAGCATCTGCTCGGCGAACCCGACATCGAGGAAGTAGCGGCAACCGTCGACGAGCACCTCGAGATTCGCCCGCCAGCCCGTGATCCCGGCAGCACGCAACAACCGGTGGAAGCTGCGTTCGGCCGCCGACCAAGGCTCGTCGCGCGAGTCGAGCAGGACCGCACGCCGTTGTTCGTTGTGGCGACGGCCCGGGGTCGACTCCAGGGCCGCGCGGAGCTGGGCCAGGGTGGCGATCCGTTCCCGCAGGACCCGGTCCACGACCTCACCCCCCACGTCATCGCACAACTCGACGGCGGTCAGGGCGGGGGCCGACAACCTCAGACCATGTTTCTCGATCACCAGATGCTCGGGGATGCGTCGGCGCTGGAACCGATAACCTCGTTGAGGCTCTCGCCGGTGAGCGACGGCGGCGCTCACCCGGTCCACCGCGACAGTCGGCCAGAAGCTGTATCTCGCGGCGGCCGCTCCGAGCAGAATCGCGTCGGGATCTGTTAGCCGCAGGGCATCGACGCGGACGTCGACCAGAGCCGCTTGGCCAGGCAAGGCGTACGCACCCGGCAGCACGGCTTCCAGCTCGCCGCGCCGGAGAAGTCCGTCGAACGTGCGCGCCAACTCGGGATGACACCGCCGCAGCAGCACGCCTTCGCTCGCCAACAGCTCCTCGATCAACGGCTTCACAGCTGAGTAGGCCGCCCAAGCCCCCTTGCTGTGACCGATCCCCCGCAACCGACAACACGACGGCGCCCCGGACAACATCCGAGGCGCCGTCGTCGACGGTGCGGGTTCAGGCAGACCCGAGGATCACCTTGGTGGTGTCGGTCTTCCCATCGCGGGTGTAGGTCACCTCGATGGCCGTACCCGGCGCGTAGAACCGGGTGGCGGCGATCAGAGCATCGGCGGTCGTGGTCGAGAAGTCGTTGATCTTGATCACCTGGTCCCCCGCCCGCAACCCGGCCTTGGCCGCGGCGCTGTCCGCGCTGACGCTCTGCAGCGTGACCCCTTCGGTCGAGATACCCGGGGAGTCCTGCCCGGCGAGCGTCACCCCGAGTGCGGCGTTGGTGTAGCTCCCGTCGGCGACCAGTTCGCCCGCGACCCGGACGGCGAGGTCGGCCGGGATGGCGAAGCCGATGCCGATGTTGCCGGCTTGCTCGCCGGAGCTGCCGGAGCCGGTGCTGGCGATCGAGGAGTTGATGCCGACGACGTCGCCGTTCAGGTTGACCAACGGCCCTCCGGAGTTGCCCGGGTTGATGGCCGCGTCGGTCTGCACTGCGAGGTAGACCGCGTCGTTGGTGCTGCCCGAACGGACCGGGCGGGCGGTGTTGGAGACGATTCCGCTGGTCACCGTGTCCGACAGCCCGAGTGGCGCCCCGACCGCGACCACGGCCTGCCCCACCTTGAGGGACGCCGACTTCGCGAACGTGGCCGGGACCAGCTTGTCGCTGGCCGCCACCTTGATCACCGCCAGGTCGTTGGTCTGCGACGTGCCGACGATGGTCGCCGGTTCAGTCGTCCCGTCGTCGAAGGTCACCCTGAGGTTCGGCGTCGCGCCGGGTTGAGAGGATTCGCCGTCCGGCGCTCCCTGCTGAGCGCCCGACACGACGTGATCGTTGGTCAGGATGTGCCCGTCGGTGTCCAGCACCTCGCCGGTGCCGAGGGACTCACCCTGAGCCGACTGGACGGTGATCGTGACGACCGATGGCTCGATCCGCTGGGCCGCTGCCGAGACGGTGCCGTTCAGCACCGGGGAGTTGGCGGCCGGCTGGGTGGTCACCTGGATCGGGGAACTTGCCGCCCCGGGCGCGTCACCGGAGACCCAGGAGTACGCACCGATGCCGGCACCGGCGCCGATCACCGCCGAGAGGGCGGCCGTCGCCACCACGAGGCCACGCGGGCGATTCGATCGTGTCGCCGCGGCCCGCGGCTGCACGATCGTCGCGGTCCCGGATTGGTAGCGGTCACCGGCGGGGGGGTAGCCGGAGCCTGACCCGAGGGACGGCACGCCGGCTGGAGCCGGGAAGCCCGGTGCGCCGTGATCACCAGCGGGCTGGGTGGGGTGGAACTCGGGGCCGGTGGGTTGGCCGAAGGGTGGCGTGTTGGGTCCGGAAGGCTCGTACGGTGCGGTCATGGTGTCGATGGTGGCGCCGAAACCTGTGCGCTGACTGTGCGCTCACCATGAGCTGGCTACGGGTCAGCGCGGTCAGGGATGGACCTGGAGGTAGTCGAGCTGGGCGCGCACAGACTGCTCGGCCGCGGGCCAGAGGGCACGGTCGACGTCGGCGTAGACCCGGGCGACCACCTCCGCGGCCGTCTCGTCCCCATGGCGCAGAGCCTCGCGGACCTGCTCCAGTCGCTCCAGCCGGTGCTGGCGATAGCGGGTCAGCACCCCGCGAGGGTCGGTGACCACGGGACCGTGACCGGGAAGGATCGCGCTGACGTCGTGGTCGCGGACAGCCCTCAGCAGCGCCTCGATCGAAGCCAGGTAGGCGGCCAGATCGCCATCGGGATGGGTGATCACCGTGGTGCCCCGGCCCAGCACCATGTCACCGGTCAGCAGCCAGGTCCCGTCCGGGCCGGACACCATCAGCGAGATCGAGTCACTGGTGTGTCCGGGCGTGGCCAGTACCCGTACGGTCACGTCACCAACCTCGAAACGCGCTCCGTCGTCCAGCCGCCCGTCAACTGGGCCGAGCGCAATCGCGTACCCGGGGTCCGCCGCACGGACCCCGGCACCACTCAACTCGGAGAACCGAGCCGCCCCCTCGCTGTGGTCAAGGTGCCGGTGAGTCAGCACGATGGCCTGGATCTCACCGGCCGCCTCGACCACCTGCCCGAGGTGCGCCTCGTCCAGCGGACCCGGATCGACCACGACGCTCGGTCCTCGAGACGGGCCGAGAATCCAGGTGTTGGTGCCGTCCAGGGTCATTGGTCCGGGGTTCGGGGCGAGCACCAGTCGCGCCCGGGAGGCGACCGCCACGACCTCAGCCACCGGACGTTCCGCGCCGGCCCGGATACCGATACGCCCAGCCGTCGCCGTCGCGGACGACCTCCGGCAGCACGGTCTCGACCACGCGGTCGCGACCGAGTTCTCGGAGCTGGGTCACCGAGTTCAGGCCAGCTAACTCGATCAAGATCGCGTGGGTGGGCGGCATCATCGCGATTCTCCCGGACTCGTACGCGGTCAATGCCTCGCTCGGCAGCGTCCAGGCGGCGGACTCGGTCTCTGAGGAAAGATCGCCAGCCGACTGGCTGGGCGGCAGCCCCGCCAGATAGAAGACCGTGTCGTAGCGCAGCGGATGCACCTCCGGGGTGATCCAGCGCGCCCAGTGGATGAGGTCCGTGGCGTCGAGGGCAACGCCGGTCTCCTCCTCGGTCTCCCGGAGCGCGCAGGTGAGGAACGGATCGTCCGCCGACGCGTCGGCGGCGTCCACGCCACCACCCGGGAAAACGACCATCGACGCCGCGAACGCCATCCGAGCGTGCCGATGCAGCAGGTACGTCTCCAGCCCGCTCGCCCCGTCTCGGCACAGCACAACACTCGCTGACAGGCGAGGCCGGACCGGCACCGACGACGGCGGCCAGGCGTCTGCCATCTCGGCCAGCGTCGCCGGGGCGACCAGCGGCAGAGACGCCAGCACATCGAAGGAGTGACTGGCCATGACGCCGAACTCAGGCCGGCAGGACCGTCGGCCGACTCCGCACCTGGACCACCAGTTCGACCTCCACCGGCGCATCCAGCGGCAGCACCGCCACCCCGACGGCGCTGCGAGCGTGCCGTCCGGCCTCGCCGAACACCTCACCGATGAGCTCGCTGGCGCCGTTGCCGACGGTGGGTTGGCCGGTGAAGTCCGGCGCGCTGGCCACGAAGATCACCACCCTGACCACCCGCTCGATCTCGTCGATCCCACCGGCCGGATCAGCCACCGCGGCGAGGGCGTTCAGCACCGCGGTTCGGGCACACTCGGCACCGGTCTCGGCCGACACCTCGCCCCCGACCTTGCCCGTGGCGACCAGTCGGCCAGAAGCAGTGGGCAACTGGCCGGATGAGTAGACCAGATCACCCACGCGGACGGCCGGGACGTACGCGGCCAGCGGAACGGCCACCGGTGGCAGCTCGAGGCCCAGCTCGGCGAGCCGCGCCGAGGTGGGCCGGGTTGTCGAGGCACCGGTTGTCGAGGCACCGGTTGTCGAGGCACCGGTTGTCGAGGCACCGGTTGTCGAGGCACCCATGATCAGCCTTGGATCGGACGCTTCAGGTAGGCGACCAGGTTTTCCGGGTTCATCCCCGGCACCACCTGGACCAGCTCCCACCCGTCCTGTCCCCAGTTGTCCAGAATCTGCTTCGTCGCGTGCACGAGCAACGGAACCGTGACGTACTCCCACTTGGTCATGCCCTCACCCTATCGACACCTCAGGACCGGGACGCCTGACCGACCGACCTCAACGTGCTTCGCCGGATCGAGCCGCTGGGCCGCCGCACCTAAGATCGAGGGCATGCTGTCT
>JAKDLH010000345.1 GCA_030452945.1 Microlunatus sp.
CAGGTCGACGAAGTCCCGGGCTGCGGCGAACAGGCCACGCTCGACCAGGATGGCTGGCATCAGCCCGTGCGCCAGACGCCGCAGGTCGGCCGCCGTCGTATCGAGCTCTCGGCGCAACTGGTCGGTCTGGCCACGCAGCTCGGCTGCGGTGCTGCGTTCGTCGGCTGTGATCTTCCCGGCCACCAGCGACAGCAGCACCAGCTGGGCCTGCAGACCGTCGTGCAGGTCCTGGGCGATCCGGCGCCGCTCCTGGTCGGCCTCGGCGACGATGCGCAGCCGTGACTGGTGCAGCTCCTCACGTCGAGCCAGCAGGTCAGCGGTCAACCGTTCCCGGTCGAGCTCGATCGCGACCAGCCGGCCCGCTCGCGCGACGTGGCCGGAATCGGTGATCAGCTCGGCGTCGTAGGAGATGGTCGCCACCTGGCGGCCCTCGATGTCGACGTCGACGAGTCCGCGCCGTCCCGGCCGGGGGTCGACCCGGCGCCCGGTCGAGTCCACGGGCGGTCCCTCGTCGATGGTGTAGCCGACGGTGACGGTCGGGTCGCCGAGGGCTTGGCCGACGGCGACTGCGAGCTGCGAGCGGTCATGGGGACCACTGCTCAACCACGCGGCCAACTCGTCCAGCTCGCCGGTGCGGGCGAAGCCCCCGCGCAACACACTGAACGCGAAGGCGATCGGCAGCACGGCGACGATCAGGATCTGCGTGATGACGGCAGTGACCTGGTCGATGCCCAGGCTACGGAGCAGGGTCCCGCCGACCGGGAGCATGATCACCGCGACGATTCCGTACGCGTTGAGCGGGATCAGCACCCGCCGCTGCGCAGGGGTTGCGAGCAGCAGACGATGGACGAGCACGATGGCCGTGGCGATCATGACGGCGGCACCCGCCACGGTCTGGGCGGTATCGGCCACCGCCACCACGCCCGGCCGATCGCCGATGAACAACGGACTCGGCGGTGTTTCCGGGCGGAACAGGTACTTCGGTGCCTGCAGCACCAGGGACACGCCGTATCCGGTCAACACGATGATCAACGGCGCCAGACCGCGTAACCGACCGGACGGGAACGCCAGCAGCAGGTGGACGATCACCGCCAAGGGCAGCGTGGCCGCGACCTGCCCGATTGCGACCAGCCCCGGCACGTCGACGTTGGCGAGCGAAACCACGAGCTGGACGAGTCCTCCCCCGGTCAGCAGTACCCCCATTCGGTTGCCCGGCCGGCGTCGCCAGGCCACCAGGCCGGCGGCACAGTAGATCACCCCGAGCAGCACGAACAGGGCAAGGATGGGGTAGGGCGCGAGATCGCTGTCGCGCAACAGGATCAGGTTGATGACCACGAGCAGCAGGCTGGCGACGGCGAACTGCAGCAGAGCGAGATCGAGAGACCGTGACCCTCGTGCCAGGGCGTGGGCTGAGCGCACCCGCAAGAGTCTGCCCCATCCGCGCCGAGGGACCGGAGGAGGCTGGTCGAGGTTCAAGCCGAAGATCACGTCCGGCTGCTCGGTCTCGAGCCCGGCGCGGCGGTGATCATCCCAGGACGCCTCAGGCCCGGGTGAAGGTGCCGAGCTCTTCGGTGTTCCAGGCCGTGATCGTGAGCTTTTGCGCGGCGCTGCCCGAGCCCGCGAAGATCGCCCCGGAGAAGCCGGAGTCGTCCTCACCGACGGTGTCGAAGAAGAACTCGTCGCCGCTGTAGTGCTGCAACGGGAACCGGTCGCCGGCCGGGCCGACCGTGAACGCGAGCTTTCCGCCACCGGCCGACACGGTCAGCGGACCGAAGAAATCGTTGGCGTAGCGCCCCCGGTACGCGGCCAGCGGCCGCGCGTCTCTCCGGTCGGTGGCCGGCTGAGAGTACTTCTTCTGGTCCTCAGTCACCTCGGGAGTGACGAACGGAGCGATGAAAGCGACCCAATCCTCCTTGGTCGACTTGCCGTACCGGACGTGATCGGTGAACTCGACCGTGATCGCCTCGGGCAGAGCCACCGGTTCCCCGTTGGTGATCCCCACGATGGCCAGACCCTGGCCGGGAAAGAGCGTCACCGACGTCGCCGCGCCTCGCCCGAAGGCGCCGGAATGGCTGACTCGCAGCTCGCCGCTGGGGTCGTAGTTCACGTTCCAGCCCAACCCGTAGAACGACGCAGCCGTGCCGAGTTTGGGCAGGGCGGGCTTGACGGCGGAGGGCTGCCAGATCCGCTGCAGCTGCTCGGTGTCCAGGACCGGCTCGCCCCCGGCCAGCAGCATGGTCACCCAGGAGGCGAGGTCTCGAACCGAGGAGGTGGCCGCGCCGGCCGGGGCCTGCGCGTCGTAGTCCGCGTCAAGGTTGGGCACCCAGGCGCCGTCGACCTTCTTGTGCATCGCTGCTCGGTTGGTTCGCTTCTGCAGATCGGCGAAGTCGAAGCTGCTGCTCGACATCCCCAACGGTTCGAACAGCACCTGCCGGGCCAGCTTCTCCCAGGGCAGGCCGCTGGAGACCGCGACCGCCTCCGCGCCGGCGGTAAG
Organism: Microlunatus sp.; assembly: GCA_030452945.1. Taxonomy (GTDB): domain Bacteria; phylum Actinomycetota; class Actinomycetes; order Propionibacteriales; family Propionibacteriaceae; genus Microlunatus. The sequence goes on from JAKDLH010000345.1 coordinate 2,495, forward strand.
GCCGTAGTTGGTGTACTCGTAGTTGTCCCGGAACCGACGCAGCGGATAGAACCGGTGTCGAGCCAAGATCTCGGCGCGGTCGTAGCCGAGGTCCTCCAAGAGATTTCCGGAGTGGTCCGGCAGCCCGCTGCGATGCGCGAACAGGTCGGCGGCCGTGACGTGCTTCTCCACCCACGGATCGCTCATCCGGAAACCCGGCAACGTGTCGTGGATGGCGTCGTCCCAGTCCAGTTTGCTGAGCTTCTTAGTGAACGCGGCGGCCACGACGGTCGAGCTGATCGGCTTCGAGACCGACGCCAACTGGAACACCGTGTCGGGATCAACGGGGTCGGTCTTGCCCACCTCCCGCACTCCGAAGCCTTCGAGGTAACGGACCTTTCCGTCGTACACGACAGCGAACGCCAGCCCGGGAACGGTGGTCTGCTTCAGGTACCGGTCGATGATGCCGGGCAGAGCACTCAGACCCCGGTCCACGCCGGCGGCAGTGATCTGGGCGGACGCCGACGCGGACGATCCAGCACTGGCGTCTGGTGACGGCGAGCTGCGCGGCTCCGGTGTGGCATCGCTGGTGCAGCCGGTTAGGCCGGTCAGGACGACGGAGGCACCACCCACGCTCAGACCCTTGAGGAAGGTTCGTCGAGCCACGGCCGAGGGTGCGGACACAGATGAGGGAGGCATGCTCACGATCATGGCGATCAGACCGTCTCGCGACCAGAGACTCCGGTCGCGACTTCGACACCCGACCTAAGTCGGGTGTCGACACCGCCGACGAGAGCGGCTCGCCCGGGGTGGGGGCTGCCACGGGTTGCTCAGGTCGAGCTCGAGGATGAGCGAGGCGGTGAAGACGGGAAGTCGACCTTCCCCGACCCGTGCGTTCCCGGTCCGCAGGCGACCGAGGTCGCGGCGCGAGTGGCG
>JAKDLH010000346.1 GCA_030452945.1 Microlunatus sp.
TCGATGGCGGCGTGGTCACCAGTATCCACGGTGGTGTTGAGCAGCGCCATGGACTCCTCGGAGAGGTAGCGGCGGTCGCCTGCGATCCACTCGTCGTGCATGTCGATCAGCACCGCGCCGACCAGTCGGATCACGGCGGCAGCGTTCGGGAAAATCCCCACGACCCGGGACCGGCGCTTGATCTCCTTGTTGACCCGCTCCAGTGGGTTGGTCGACCAGATCTTGCGCCAATGCGACTTGGGGAAGGCGGTGAAGGCGAGGACCTCGGCTTTCGCGTCGTCCATCAGCGGCCCGACCTTCGGGAACGAGGCGGCGAGCTGGTCACGGACCTCCTCCCACGCCCGGCTGACGGCCTCAGGGTCGGGTTGGGCGAAGATCGTGCGGAACACCGCCGCGACCATGTCGGCGTGGGTCTTGGGGACATGGGCGAGGAGGTTGCGGGCGAAGTGAACTCGGCACCGTTGATGCGAACAGCCTTGGAAGGACCGCTTCAACGCCTTCACCAGCCCGGAATGCTGATCGGAGATGACCAGCTGCACCCCCGCCAGGCCGCGCTGTCGCAGGCTCAGCAGGAACCCACGCCAGAACGTCTCGTCCTCGCTGTCGCCGACATCAAGGCCCAGGACCTCCCGGGAGCCGTCGGCGGCGATCCCGGTGGCAACCACGACCGCCAACGACACGACCTGGCCGCCCTTGCCAGGCTTGTTGCGCACGTGCAGGTAGGTCGCGTCCAAGTAGACGTAGGGGAACCCGATGTGGTCCAGCAGTCGGGTGCGGAATGCGCCGACGACCTCGTCGAGCTGTTCACAGATGCGAGACACCTTCCGACTTGGAGATGCCGGAGTCAGCGCCCAACGCGACCACGAGATCGTCGACGCTGCGGGTGGAGACGCCGTGGACGTAGGCCTCCATCACCACCGCATACAGGGCTTGGTCGATCCGACGGCGGGGTTCGAGGATGGATGGGAAGAACGAGCCCTTCCGGAGTTTCGGGATCCGCAGCTCGATGTCGCCGGCCTTGGTCGCCAACAGCTTCGGGCGGGTGCCGTTGCGTTCAGTGATCCGGCCCTCGCTGCGTTCGTAACGGTCGGCGCCGATCACGCCCGCGGCTTCGAACTCGACCAGCTCTTGCAGCACGGTACGAACCGACTCGCGGATCATGTCGACGCCATCGCCGGTGCGGAACGCGTCCAGCAACTCCGACAGGGCAGACTGGGACAAGGCAATCGGTGAATCTCCTTCAGTGTGTCTCTTGGTCGTTTCACACCGAAGATCCCGCCGATGGCCGCCTACTTCACGCCGCCTCGCCGTTGGACCTCAAACCCCACCACCCCAGGGGACTCTCCTCTGGCGCTGCCGCGGAGGCAGCGCCTGATCCAGCGCCTGCGCGCCAGCCGAACGCGCCGGATACCGCCGAGCTGCCGGTGCTCCGGTACTAAGATGGCCGGCTTGATCGCTCAGACTCAAGGGCCGCGGCATGCCCCGATCGCCGTCGATAGTTCCGGCGTCGTCGCAAGCGGACCGTCCTCGGGCACTGCCGACGAACCGGTCGCTGTCTCAGACCTGACGCTCAATCACCGTTCAGTGCGAACGGCGCCGCCACGCGGCTACAGGAGCAGCTCGACGGCTGCGACCAGCGAACTGGCGCAGCTCGACCGTCCAGCTCGAGGGTGGCGCCGCGGCGCAGCAGCGGCTCGACGGTTTCCAGGTAGCCGGCGATTTCTCGCTGCTCCTCGGGCCGCTTCCCGTACGGGTTGGAGGTCTGCTGCGTCACCCGATCTAGCCGTGTCTGAAGTGGGACGGAGAGCAGCACCACGTGGTCGAAGTAGCCGTAGAAGTGCACCTGGTTCTCCACCGTGCCGGAGACGACAACGCTGTCCGCGTGCTCCAAGCGGTCGTGCATTCGTGGCTCGTCCCACCGGTCGTCTTCCAGGATCCAGCCTTCGTAGTCGGTATCGACAACGGGGTGTCCTCGCTGAGCCAGTCCCGCTAGCAAGGTCGACTTCCCGACCCCAGACATCCCAGTTACCAGCACCCGTGACATCACGGGATGGTAGGTCTGCGGGTCGATGCGTCGTCGGGCCTCAACACACGCGGACCGCTGAGTGGACTGTGTCTGAAATTTCGGACAGTGACAACTCGATGTTTACGCGGCTTTTGCGGTGTTTTGCTGGAAACTGTGGGCAACTTCTGAGGGTGTCTTGTAGCCGAGCCCCGAGTGTAGCCTGATCCGATTGTAGAAGACCTCGATGTATTCTGCAACGGCGCGACGTGCCCGTTCTTGAGTGGCGAACACGGTTCGGTAGACGAGTTCGTTCTTCAACGACGCGAAAAATGATTCAGCGAGGGCATTGTCCCAACATTGACCCCGGCGACCCATGGATGAACGAATATTCAGCCCGCGGAGATGAGTGGCGAACTCAGCACTTGTGTATTGGGTTCCGCGGTCGCTGTGGAATACGGCGTCGGGCTCGATCTTGCCTTTGCTGGCGGCCAGCGAAACGGCGTCGCAGACCAGGCTGGCGCGCATGTGGGTGGCCATCGACCAGCCGACTACCTCCCGGGTGCAGCAGTCGATCACGGTGGCCAGGTACAGCCAACCGGTCCAGGTCCGCAGATACGTGATGTCGCCAACCAGCTTGGTGCCCGGCTCGGTTGCGGTGAAGTCCCGGGCGACCAGGTCCGCCGGCGCAGTCGGCGGGTCGGGGTCCGGCTCGGTAGTGGTCTTGTACGCACGGGGCTGGCAGCCGGCCAGGCCCAACTCGACCATGATCGCCCGCACCAGGCCCTCCGACACACTGGCGACCTCGGGGTCGTCGCTGCGCTGTAGGACCGCGAGAACCCGGCGCACACCGTAGGCGGTGCGGCCGAGGGCGTACGCGGCTTGGACATAGGTGATGATCTTGGCCCGGCGCAGCGCCCGAGGTGATGGTTCGGCGTCGCGATAGTCGTAGAACCCTGACGTCGACACCTCCAGCCAGGCGCACATCTTGACCACCGAGTAGGGGCAGGTGGGGTCGGCCTTCTCCGCGGCAATGAGCGCGTATTTCTCGCTCATTGTTCCTTCGCGAAGAAGGCCGCGGCTTTTTTTAAGAAGTCGCGTTCCATCCGCAGGTCGCGAACTTCTTTCTCCAGTTCCTTCAGTCGAGCTCGGTCGGAAATGTTCAGCTCCTCGGTCGCCGGGTGGTCGTTGCGATACCTGTTCACCCAATTCCCAAGTGTTCCCTCCTTGATGCCGAGATCACGGGCGACCGCCGCGATCGGTCGGCTGGTCTCGATGACCATCTTGACTGCTTCTTCTCGATACTCGGCGCTGTACGTGCGCTTTCCCATAATGACCTTTCCTCTCTGAGAGCAATCTCCCATTTAAGGTCACTATCCGGAGGTAGGGACACACCCCA
>JAKDLH010000347.1 GCA_030452945.1 Microlunatus sp.
CGGCGCCGTGAGTCCAGTAGTGCAGGTCGGAGCCGCAGATGCCGCCGTACGCGATCTCCACGACCGCCTCATCGGGGCCGGGGCTCCGGAGCGGGAGGTCGTCGATGCGCAGATCGTCGGCCGCGTGCGCGACGACGGCCGGCGAGGAAGCCGGCAGGTTCTCGATCATCAGACCACCGCCGTCATGCCGCCGTCGACATAGATCGTCTGCCCGTTGACGAAGTCGGAGGCGGACGAGGACAGGAAGACCAGCGCACCGACCAGCTCGTGGACCCGGCCCCACCGCCCAGCGGGCGTGCGCTGGGCCACCCAGGCACTGAACTCCACGTCGTCGACCAAGGGCTGGGTGAGCTCGGTGGCGAAGTAGCCGGGAGCCAGCGCGTTGGCCTGGATCCCGTGCGGCCCCAGGTCGGCGCACATGCCCTGGGTGAGCATGACGACACCACCTTTGGTTGCGCTGTACGGGGTGATGTTGGGTCGGGCCAGTCGGCTCTGCACCGAGCCGATGTTGACGATCTTCCCCCGGCCCCGCTGCACCATGCCCCGAGCCACGCGTTGACCCACCAGGAACGCGCTGGTCAGGTTGGTGGCGATCAGGTCATCCCAATCCTGCTTGGCGAACGTGGTGAACGCGGATCGCCGTTGAGTGCCGGCGTTGTTGACCAGCACGTCCGGTGTCCCCCAACGGGCCTCGATCCGGTCGAGGCCGGCGTCGATCGCCGCCGCGTCGGTGACGTCGAACGTCTCGACCGACACGTCGCCGCCGGTGAGCTCACGCAGCCGCGTGGCCGAGGTCTCGGCCACGTCCTGGTTACGTCCGTGCAACACGAGGCGGGCACCGGCCTCGAGCAGACCCTGAGCGAGCGCGTACCCGATGCCCCGGCTGGAGCCGGTGACCAGCGCAGTCCGTCCGGTCAAGTCGAAAAGGCTCATCTGCTGCTCCTGTGGCGATCGTGATCAGTAGTAGTCGACGGTGTCCACTTGATTCACCAGCTTCCCGCCGTCCAGCAGACGAGTGGCGTTGGCGGCGAACAACTCGGCGATCAAGCGGTCCTCGGCGGTGTTGAGGGCTGCGGTGTGCGGGCTGATGAGCACGTTGGCCCGATCCCACAACGGACTGCTCGATGGCAGCGGTTCGGTGGCGAAGACGTCCAGGGCGGCGAAACCGACGCGGCCGTCGTCGAGGGCCTCAACCAGTGCGTCCTCGTCGATCACCGTGCCTCGTCCCACGTTCACCACGATGATGCCCGGTTTCACTGCCGCGAAGACGCCGGCGCCGATCAGCTTGTCCGTGGCCGCGGTGCCGGGCAGGGTCGAGATGATGGCGTCCACGTCGCCGGCCACCCGAGCAATTTCTTCGGGGGTGATCACCCGGTCCACGTGCTCGACCGGCCGTTGGTGTCGGCTGGTGCCGATCACCCGTACTCCCAAAGCCGCGAGCCGGCGAGCCACCTCGGATCCGATGCCGCCGAGTCCCGCGACCAGGGCTGTCATCTCCGACACCTGCCGCATCTCCCAGCGACCGCTCCAGCGGCGCTCCCGCTGTTGGGATTGCAGCCGGGGCAGGTCTTTGGCTCCGGCGAGCAGTCCGAAGATCGCGAACTCGGCGAGCGGTCCACCGTGCACCCCGGCCGAGGTGGTGAAGATGATCCTCGATAGCTGCTCGCTGTTGAGATCGGCGGCCTTGACTTGGCTGCCGCCCCCGGCCGCCATGATGTGCACCCAGCGTAAGTGGGGATTGGTGTCGACGGTGCGCTTCAGCGCGGACGGATCGACGTCGGGGATGCCGTACAGAACCTCAGCGGTATCGACCATCTCCTCGAACGCCTGCTGCTGCGCGGGGGTCCGACGGAAGGACGGGTCGCCGGAGAAGTCCGCCGGGTGACGCATCGGTGGGTAGAGACGATGATCGCGGACCAGGTCGATCCGGGGTTCGAGCTGGAGAATCCGTTGGCAGTGCTGCTCGCTCAACGGGGTGGCGACGACGACGCGCAGCCGTCGGGACGAGTCGCTCATGGGTCCTCCAGGCTTCGATCACTGCTCGGATAACGATGACTGCTCGGATAACAGTGTACGAACAGGTCGTCATCCTCCCTGACCGGAGAACCGGCTCGACCCGGACAACGCCCGGACATCGCTCCGACGATCGTCGCGCAGGACTACGCAAGGCGTACCAATATCCGTACGATGAGGTGAGTCGGACCGTCGGCGGGACGTCCGGTGAGTATCTGCACCGGTCGATCAACTCTCCTCACGTCGTGGCCCGTCAAACCCACGATCAACAGCCGATGGACGACATCATCCGAACGCGCGACGATCCGGTGATCTTCTTGGAGAAGGTTCGGCGGCCGATGACGCGCGGCCTGGTTCGTGAGCGTCTCGCTCGTCGGCTGGCGGAGTTGCGTGCCGGCGGACAGGACGGCTCGTGCGTGCTCGTCCTCGCCCCGCCGGGGGCGGGCAAGACGACCCTGCTGAGCCAGCTGGTCGAGCTGGTCGATGCTCCGGTCGGCTGGTACCGGGCCGGAGCCGAGGACGGCGACGAGGTCGCCTTGACCCGGCATCTCGGGTACGCACTGGGTTCGGCGCTGGGCCAGCCGAGTGTCATCGATGCGGCCTCCTCGGGTCGGATCCCAGATCTGCTGCGACGACTCGACCGAGCAGACGTCGGGCCGACCCAGCTCGTGGTGGACGATCTGCACGAGCTCTCGGGCACGGCGGCCGAGGCGGCGTTGGAGACGTTCATCAGACTGCGGCCACATCAGATCACGATCGCGCTGGGGAGTCGTCGACAGCCTGGCTTGAACACCTCGCGACTGCTGGTCTCGGGCGAGTTGGTGCTCTTCGACGCCGAAGACCTGCGCTTCCGGTCCTGGGAGGTCGAGCAGCTGTTTCGATCCGTGTACCAGACGCCGCTGTCGCCGGAGGCCGCGGCGGCGCTCACGCGGCGCACCGGTGGTTGGGCGGCCGGGTTGCAGCTGTTTCATCTCGCCACCGTTCACCTCGGACGGGCCGGACGCGAACGTGCGGTCACCGAGTTGACCGGACGCTCGCGGCTGATCCGCTCCTACCTGGCCCGCAACGTGCTGGCCGGGTTAGCACCTGAGCGTCGCCGTTTCCTGCTGCTGACCTGCGCTCTTGGAGCTTTGACCGGTGATCTGTGCGATGCGCTGCTCGACACCACCGGAAGCGCCGCGGCGCTCGCCGACCTGGAGCGTGAGCAGTTCTTCACCACCACTACTGACGACGGGTTGACCTACCACTATCACCAGGTGCTGCAGACCCATCTGGAGGTGCTGCTGATCGACGAACTCGGGACCCGAGCCGCTCGCGATCACTACTCCCGCAGTGGCCGGCTTCTGGAGCAGGGTGGGCGGGTGTCGGAAGCGGTCCGCGCTCAC
>JAKDLH010000045.1 GCA_030452945.1 Microlunatus sp.
GATCCCGGACAAGGGCGCGGTGCTGACCAGGCTGTCCCAGTGGTGGTTCGGTCAACTCACCGGGATCGTCGAGAACCACGTGATCTCGACCGATGTGCCCGAGGTCGTACGCGGCCGAGCGGTGGTCTGTGAGCGGCTGGAGATGTTCCCGGTCGAGTGCGTGGCCCGGGGCTACCTGACCGGTTCCGGCTGGGTGGAGTATCAGGAGTCGCAGTCGGTGTGTGGGGTCCGGCTGCCGGCCGGTCTGCACGACGGTTCGCGGCTTGACCAGCCGATCTTCACCCCGGCCACCAAGGCCGAGCTCGGTGAGCACGACGAGAATGTCACCTACGACGCGGTCGTCGACACCGTCGGAGCCGAGGTGGCCGAGCAAATCCGAGATCGGACCTTAGCTGTCTACGCCTTCGCCGAGCAGGTCGCGCGGGACCGGGGCATCGTGCTGGCCGACACCAAGGTCGAGTTCGGCCGCCGAGCCGACGGGACGATTGTGCTGGCCGACGAGGTGCTCACGCCCGACTCGTCTCGGTTCTGGGACGCCGCGAGCTGGGCCGACGGGGTGCTGGACTCCTACGACAAGCAGTTTGTGCGGAACTGGCTACTGCACGACTCCGGCTGGGACCGGGCCAGCGGCGACGCCCCGCCGAAGCTCCCGGAAGACATCGTGGCAGCCACCCGAGAGCGCTACCTGCGGGCGTACGAGCGGTTGACGCGCGCCGCATTCGAGGGATGAGCCCATCAGCCAGCGCAACTGATCGTGACGCCGCTCGTGACGCGCACCCCCAGGCTCGTCGAATCAGCGCTCCATCGGGCACATGACGCTGGTGCCGTTCACGTCGTGCACGCCGGGTCCGAGATCTTCGCACGTGTTGGCTAGAGTGACGGCCGCAACGAGCGCGAGTGTCGTGAGAACGGCCGCGACGACCGTGGCAACGATGCCAACGATGATGCCGATGACCGCGGGGGTGTTCCCGAAGCCGGCCTTCTTCGACTTGCGCAGGGCGATGATGCTGACGATCAGGCCGATCACCGCGGTGAAGAACGACAGCACCAGCCCGACGATGCCAAGAGTCTTGCCGGGATAGTCGCCCGGCGTGGCCCCGGCTGGCTGTTGGTAGCCCGGTGGCGGCTGGTCCGAAGGAGTTTCGTCTGGCGGCGGAACGCTGGTGCTGGCCACGGGAGCTCCTCGGTAAATGATCGGGTCAGAAGACCGGAGAACCGACGACCATACTTGGGCGGCCGAGTAAGAATCGCACCTTACGACGAATCGTGCCCATACTGTTACATCCACGGACCGGTCTGGGCGGTCTGAGTAGGATCGCCGATATGGCGCGAGTGGTGGTCGACGTGATGCCCAAACCCGAGATCCTCGACCCGCAGGGCAAAGCGGTGACCGGGGCGCTGGACCGGCTGGGGTTCAGCGGCCTGACAGTTCGACAAGGCAAGCGGTTCGAGGTCGAGGTCGACGGAGAGGTCACCGCCGCGCGGTTGGCCGAGATCCGCGACGCGGCCGAGAAGCTGTTGGCCAACACCGTGATCGAGACCTTCGACGTGCGGCTGGATCAGGCCTGATGGCTCCCCGGATCGGTGTCGTCACGTTCCCGGGCTCTTTGGACGACCACGATGCGCTCCGCGCCGTCGGACTCTGTGGGGCCGAGCCGGTCTCGCTTTGGCATGGCAGCGACAGCGTCGCGGGGGTGGACGCCGTCATCCTCCCGGGCGGTTTCTCCTACGGCGACTATTTGCGCTGCGGCGCGATCGCGGCGTTCGCGCCGGTGATGACCGAAGTGATCGCCGCCGCCGAAGCCGGGATGCCGGTGCTCGGTATCTGTAACGGCTTCCAGGTGCTGTGCGAGGCTCAACTGCTGCCGGGCGCGTTGATCCGCAACGAGCGGCAGACGTTCGTCTGCCGAGACCAGCGATTGCGGGTGGCCTCGGTCGACACCGCCTGGACCTCCGCCCTCACGCTCGGGCAGGAGATCACTCTGGTGCTCAAGAACGGTGAGGGCCGCTACGTCGCCGACGCTGACACCCTGGATCGGCTGGAGGGGGAGGGGCGAGTGGTCTTCCGCTATCTCGACAACCCCAACGGCTCCTTGAGCGACATCGCCGGGGTCTGCAACCGGCGAGGCAACGTCGTCGGTCTGATGCCTCACCCCGAACACAACGTCGAGGCCCTGACCAGCCCCAGCCTGGACGGGCGGGCTCTGTTCGAGAGCGTGCTGGACTTTCTGACCGCCAGGGTCTGAGCGCGGCCCGGTAGCGTGGCCGGGTGGCCGACACCGTCAAGAACGCTGCCCGCACCTTGGACCAACCGCAGCCCTGGGCCGAGCTCGGGCTGAAGGAGGACGAGTACCTGCGGATCCGTGACATCCTCGGTCGCCGTCCGACCGCGGCTGAGCTGGCGATGTATTCGGTGATGTGGTCTGAGCACTGCTCGTACAAGTCCTCCAAGGTGCATCTGCGCAAGTTCGGTGAGCTGACTCAGGAGACCCCGGTTGGCAAGATGCTGGCCGGCATCGGCGAGAACGCCGGCGTGATCGACGTGGGTCAGGGGTATGCGGTCACTTTCAAGGTCGAGTCGCACAACCACCCCAGCTACGTCGAGCCCTATCAAGGTGCCGCCACCGGGGTCGGCGGCATTGTCCGCGACATCCTGGCCATGGGCGCCCGGCCGGTCGCGGTGCTGGACCCGCTGCGGTTCGGCCCGCTGGACGCCCCCGACACGGCCCGGGTGCTACCGGGAGTCGTGGCCGGCGTCGGTGGGTACGGAAACTGCCTCGGGTTGCCGAACGTCGGCGGTGAGGTCGTGTTCGACCCCAGCTACGCCGGCAACCCCCTGGTCAACGCACTCTGTGTCGGCGTGCTGCGACACGAGGACCTGCACCTGGCCAAGGCCACGGGCGCGGGCAACTTGGTCATCCTGTACGGAGCGGCCACCGGCGGCGACGGGATCGGCGGGGTCAGCGTGCTGGCTTCGGAGACCTTTGACGCCGCGTCGGACGGCTCGGCGTCCGGACTGGGCGGGCCGGCCAAGCGCCCCAGTGTGCAGGTTGGCGACCCATTCATGGAGAAGCTGCTGATCGAGTGCACGCTGGAGATCTTCGCCGCCCGCATCGTCAGCGGCATCCAGGATCTGGGCGGGGCCGGGCTCTCCTGCGCCACCTCCGAGCTGGCCAGCGCCGGCGACGGCGGCATGCACGTGAACCTCGATCAGGTGCCGTTGCGCGACTCCACGCTCAGTCCCGAAGAGATCTTGATGAGCGAGTCCCAGGAACGGATGATGGCGGTCGTCGAGCCGGAGCACGTCGAGCAGTTTCTGCGGATCTGCGCCAAATGGGACGTGCTCGCGACCGTGATCGGCGAGGTGACCGACGGTGATCGGCTGACCATCGACTGGCACGGTGAGACCGTGGTCGACGTCCCGCCCCGGACTGTGGCGCACGACGGCCCGGTCTACCAGCGCCCGTACGCACGTCCGGCCCGGCAAGACCGGATCCAAGCCGACGGGGTGGACGTCTTGCCCCGGCCGGTCGGCGGTGAGGAGCTGGCCGCCACCGTGTTGCGACTGGTCGCGTCCCCGAATCTGTGCGACAAATCCTGGGTGACCGATCAATACGACCGGTATGTCCGGGGCAACTCGGTGCTGGCCCAGCCCGAAGATGCCGGCATGCTGCGGATCGATCCCGACACCGGGCTCGGCGTGGCGGTCTCGACCGACGGCAACGGACGGTTCGCCTACCTCGATCCGTACGCCGGTGCGCAGCTCTCCCTGGCCGAGGCCTACCGCAACGTCGCGGTCAGCGGGGCGCAACCGGTGGCGATCACCGACTGCCTGAACTTCGGCTCCCCGGAGGACCCGGACGTGATGTGGCAGTTCAGCGAGACCGTGGAGGGGCTGGTGGGCGGCTGCCGCGAGCTCGGCATCCCGGTCACCGGCGGCAACGTCAGCTTCTACAACCAGACCGGTGAGACCGCGATCCTGCCGACCCCGGTGGTCGGTGTGCTCGGGGTGATCGACGACGTCAGCCACCGGACCAGCGTCGGTTTCCGGCGAGCGGGCGAGGAAGTCTTCCTGCTGGGCGACACCCGCGACGAGCTCGCCGGCTCGGTGTGGGCCGACGTGGTGCACGCCCATCTCGGCGGTCGGCCACCCGTCCTGGATCTGGACCACGAACGACGGCTGGCCGAGCTGCTGGTCCGCGGCGCCGGGCGCGGCCTGTTCAGCAGCGCCCACGATCTGGCCGACGGTGGCCTGATTCAGGCCCTGGTCGAGGCGAGTCTGCGCCACGGCGTGGGGGTGCGGGTCGACCTGGGGGTCGCGGACCCGTTCGTGGCGCTGTTCTCCGAGAGCACCGGCCGGGTCGTGGTCTCCCTCCCGGCGGATCGGGTCCCCGAGCTGATCGAGTTGGCCGAGGCGGCTCGGGTGCCGGTGCGCCGACTCGGGGTGACCGGCGATGACGTGCTCGAGGTCGAGGGCCAGTTCACCTTGCCGCTGAGCGAGATCCGGGCGGCCTGGCAGGCGCCCATCCCGGCGGCGATGGCGGCTGCCGGGCACTGACCAAGAGAGTGCTGACCGGAGTAGGCCGGTGGTGGTCGGTCACCCCGGGGTTGGAAATGTCGTCCGTGGCTGGGAATTCCCGCTCAGAGTTGCGCGGCCCGCGGGAAAAGCCGTTCGTGGATGGATTTTCCGGGGCCAAAGCGGTGCGGTCCGCTCAATTCACGGTGCACCCTGCTTGACCCGATCCGCGTACGCCGCCCGCAGCCGATCGTTGTGCTCGTCGCCGCCGGGAATGTTGGCTGAGATCAACACCGGTACCGGCTGTCCTGCCTCGATCAGCAGCCCGCAAACCTCGGTCACCATCAGCTGGGCGATCACGGCGCAGGTCACGGTGGAGGTGGCCAGCACCCGACCCTGGGGTGATCCGTCGGGAGCGTCCGGCAGCTCGAGCACCGCATCACCGAACGCGCCACAGTTGTCGATCACCACGTCGGCGAACTCGAACAGCCGCTTGCCGCTGGGGTGCCGTGAGGTGATCTTGGTGGTGTGGTCCATCGAGGTGACCGCGACCAGCCGGTGGCCGCGTTCGGTGACCAGCCGGGCCAGCTCCACCGTGGAGCCGTTCCCGCCGGAGTTGGAGCAGATGACGAACACGTCGTCGGGACGGATCTCGTGCACGTCGAGCAACTGCGCCGCCAGGGTGTCGTTCCGCTCCAGGTGCGGATCCATCACCTCCGCGATGGATCTCGGTCCGAAGAACGCGAGGTCGGTGATGGCGATCTTGTTGGCCGGCACCAGCCCTCCGGCCCGACCGGCGATCTCCATGGCGAAGGAGCGCGAGTGTCCGGTGCCGAACACCTGCACCACTCCGCCCCGGCTCACCGAGTCCGCCAGCAGACGGGCGGCGGCGGCGATCGGCTCCTGCTGGGTGGCGATCACCTTCTGCACCGAGTCGCTGAGGACAGTGGCGGCCGCATGCTGATTGACGGTCTCGTGGCTCATGACCGCCTATCCTCCCACCATGAATCTCCTACAGGCGGTACGTGACCAACTGCCCGGTGTCCGGGCCGATCTCGACGCTCTGGTGTCGGTCGCCTCGATCAGCGCTGACCCGGATCGAGCAGCGGAGGTGGCCCGGAGCGCTCGTCAGGTGGCCGATCTGTTGACCGGTGCCGGCTGCCCCGAGGTCGAGGTCGTCGAGGCCGGCGGCGGCCCGGCCGTCATCGCGCGCTACCCTGCACCCGCGGGCGCCCCGACCGTGTGCTTGTACGCCCACCACGACGTTCAGCCCACCGGCGAGGAGTCCCAGTGGTCAAGCCCACCCTTCACCGCGACCGAACGTGACGGTCGCCTGTTCGGGCGCGGCACCAGCGACGACAAGGGGGGATTCGCGGTCCACCTGGCGGCGCTGCGGGCGTTCGGTGGCCGGCCTCCGGTCGGCGTGACCCTATTCATCGAAGGTGTGGAAGAGGGGGGCTCGCCGACGATCGGCCGCCTGCTCGCCCAGCACCACGACCGGCTCCGCGCCGACGTGTACGTGATCGCCGACTCCGGGAACTGGGCGGTCGGCGAGCCGGCGTTCACCACTACGCTGCGCGGTCTGGCCGACTGTGTGGTGGAGGTCCGGACCCTCGACCATGCGGTGCACTCCGGTGCGTACGGCGGGGTGGCGCCGGACGCGCTGACCGCGCTCTGCCGACTGCTCGCGACCCTGCACGACGAGGACGGGAACGTGGCTATTGCCGGCCTGCATCGCGGCAGCGGTCCGGATCTGGTCTATCCGCCTGACCGGCTGCGTCGCGAGTCCGGCGTGCTGGACGGGGTTGACTACCTCGGTACGGGGTCGGTGGTCGAGCGGTTGTGGAACCGTCCGGCGGTGGCGGTGATCGCCCTCGACGCCACGCCGGTGGCTCGGGCCTCCAACACGTTGATTCCGAGCGCCCGGGCCATGGTCAGCCTGCGGGTCGCGCCCGGCGACGACGCCCGGCGGGCCCTGCGGCTGCTCCGTGAGCATTTGGATAGCCACGCCCCCTGGGGTGCGCAGGTGAGCGTGACCGACGGGGAGACCGGGGAGCCGTCGCAGATCGACTTTTCCGGCCCCGTCGCCGAGGTGGCGCAGCAGGCGTACGCACAGGCGTGGGGCCGCGACCCCGTGCTGATCGGTCAGGGCGGATCCATCCCGTTAGTGGCGGAGTTCGCCGACGCTTTTCCCGACGCGGCCATCCTGGTCACCGCGGTCGGCGACCCCGACTCCCGTCCCCACGGCATCGACGAGTCACTGCACCTCGGAGACTTCGAGGCCGCCTGCGTCGCCGAGACCCTGTTCCTGCAGGGCCTGGCCGACCTTCCCCGCTGACTTTTGTACCGGTATCCACAATGAGTGTGGATATCGGTACAAAAGTCTGAGAGAGCGCGGCCACGTTCCGCCCCGGGATCGGCGTGGGCCGGCGCGGATGCGAGCATGTGTTCGTGTCCGTTGTGAACCCGCCCGCCCAGACCATCGCCTACCCGGCACCCGGTTCGCGCCCTCGCCGCGGCGGTGAAGCGGCCTTGCCGCCGCACGTCATCGTGTTGTTCGGCGCGACCGGGGATCTCAGTCGGCGCAATCTGCTTCCGGGCCTAGGGCACCTGTCGCTCTCCGAGCTGGCCCCCTACATCCAGGTGGTCGGCACGTCGTTGGAGGAACTGGACGCCGACGCCTTCCGGGCGTTCGCGAAGGAGGCCCTCGACCAGTTCAGCCACCGTGCGCTGACCGCAGAGCAGTGGGAGGCGTTCGCTTCTCGGCTGAGCTACGTGCCGCAGGGTCAGGGGGCCGAGGGACTCGCGGCCGCAGTGGCCGCCGCCGAGGAGAAATTGGGCGGCGCGGCCCCACGACTGCACTACCTCAGTGTGCCGCCGGCTGCCGCGCCCGCGGTGATCGCGATGATCCGGGACGCGAACCTGGTCGAGTTCTCCCGGGTGGTGATGGAGAAGCCGTTTGGCACCGATCTGCGGAGCGCGGTTGAGCTGAACGCCGGGCTGCACCAGACGTTCGACGAACGACAGATCTTCCGAATCGACCATTTCCTGGGCAAGGAGGCAGCACAGAACATCCTGGCCTTCCGGTTCGCCAACGGTCTGTTCGAGCCGATCTGGAATCGAAACTTCATCGACAACATCCAGATCGACATCCCCGAGACACTCGGGCTGGACCAGCGGGCCGGCTTCTATGAGTCGACCGGGGCCTACAAGGACATGGTGGTCACCCACCTGTTCCAGGTGCTGGCCTTTGTGGCGATGGAGCCGCCCACCGCCCTGGAGCCGTTCGCCATCAGCGAGGAGAAGAACAAGGTCTTCCGCTCGCTGTTGCCGGTGAATCCCGGTGACGTGGTGCGCGGCCAGTACGTCGGCTATCGCCACGAGCCCGGAGTCGCCGACGACTCCGACACCGAGACCTTCGTCGCCCTGAAATGCGGGCTGGACAACTGGCGCTGGGCCGGGGTGCCGTTCTACCTACGGACCGGAAAGCGGCTGGCCGAAGGGCAGCGGATCATCTCGATCGCGTTCAAGGAGGCGCCCCGGAGCATGTTCCCGGCCAACTCCGGCGTCGGAGCGCAGGGACCTGACCACCTCACCTTCGATCTGGCCGACGAGTCGAAGGTGTCGCTGTCCTTTTACGGCAAACGTCCCGGGCCGGGAATGAAGATGGAGAAGTTGTCGATGCAGTTCTCCACCGAGGAGACCCGCTACGCCGACGACGTGCTGGAGGCCTACGAGCGGCTGCTGATGGACGCCATGCGGGACGACCACACCCTGTTCAACACCGCCGAGGGTATCGAGAGCCTCTGGGAGCGTTCCATGCCGCTGCTGGAGAACCCACCACCGACCAAGCCCTACCCGCAAGGCAGCTGGGGACCGAACTCGATTCACCAGCTGATCACCCCGCACGCGTGGCGGCTGCCGTTCGAACGGGAGTGGCGGGAGAAGAGCGGCTGACCGCTCTGCGGGTTCTGGCCGGCTGGTCGAAAAATCGCGGTCAGGGATCGGTCAAGGCGCCCGCGACCCGAAGGAACTCCTCGGCCGCGTGCGGGCCGAGGTGCTCGCCCAGACAGTACGTCCGGTAGGCGCGCCGCTGCTCGGCCAGCGGGTCCTCGCCGTGCAGATGGTCCAGCACGTCGGGCAGCGTGCTCAGATCCGGTTCGATCACGTACGCGACCCGCGCCATCGGAAACTCGGTCTTGAACTGTTCCCCGGCTGCGGTCACCGCGCACATGGCGAACGGCTTGCCCGAGGCTAAGAAGTCCGAGGCGATCGAGGACACGTCGGTGATCAGAGCGTCGGAGGCGTTGAAGCAGGCCGGTATGTCCCAGTCGGATTCCGCCTGCTTGCCCCATACGTGCTGTCGGCCGCTGGCGGTGGTGTCGGCTGCGAGCAGTTCGTGTACGGCCCGGATCCGAGCGGCGTCCTCGCGATCGTTGTAGCTCAGTGGGTGCGGTCGGAACACCACCGTCGAGCCCCGCTCCAGGACGGCGGTGATGATCGCCATCGCATGCGGCAGCGAACTGTAGTTGGTGCTCGGGCGGCCGCCCTTCCAGGTCGGCGCGTAGAGGATCGTACGGGGAGCGTCGGCGGGCAGCGGCTCGTCCCGCACCATGATCGACTCGATCTGCGGGCGGCCGACGACGGCGAACCGGTCCGCCGGCACGTCGATCCCGTGGGCCGCGTACCGGTCGGCGCCCTGCTGGCCGGAGACGAACAACTTGGTGTACGTGGCGTGGCGCGGATGGAAGTTCGCTTGCTTGTCGGAGTCGCCGTGATTCAGCCAGACGTGGGTCATCGGGTAGCGCTGGAAGGTCGAATTCGCCGGGCTGCCCTGGACGTAGAACGCGGCTTTCATCGACGGCACCACCATCGAGTCCAGGTGCGCCGACATCTTCTTGTCGCTGCGCGGGACCAGGATCGGCGCGCGGGTCAGCTTGGCGATCTCGGTGACCGTCGAGGCGTTTCGGGTGATCACCACGTACGGCTTGTTCAGCCGCTCCAGGTAAGGCAGCCACATGCCGAGCTGGTAGCGGGTGCCCTGGGTGGCCGCGTAGTAGACGACGAAGGCCGGTGCGTACGCCCGCAGAGCCGTGGGGGTGGATCGCTCGATCCGCTGGCTGGCCCCGGTGGCCCGCAGGGCATATCCCATGGTGATCAGGGTGAGGGGCACGGTCGCCACGGCCGGGATCAGCAGAATCCAGCCCGGGACGCCGAGCGCGACCAGCACGGCACCGACGGCGATGGCGATCAGGTTGGCGACCGCGACCCAGCCCGGCGAGAGCGGCGCTTTCGGCACCGGCGGCACCCCCGGGAGATGGCGCACCACCACCTTCGTCGTGCCGAGCAGCGTCTTCACCAGAGGTTCAGCCATCACCAGCAGCAACAAGATCCCGACGGCGATCCAGGCGCCGACGACCTCCCCGGTGCCGACCCCGGGACGCCGGTGCAGAAAGGCCCCACCGAGGGCGACGACCAGCAGCAACCGCACACTGACGAAGTAGCCCAGGAGACCGGCCTTGGGGGTCGGCCAGAAGTCCGACCAACGCCGCGCCAGGATTGCGACCACGGCGGCCAGTCCGGCGAGGGCACCGACCGCCCGGACGATCTCGGTCGTCGAACCGATGACCAGGCAGACGGCCAGCACGGCGCCGGCGTTGATCAGGTTGCGAATTCCGAAGTCGCCGAGTTCGGTCTGCAGCCGCTGCAGGCGCCTCAGCCACCGGTTCGATGTTCTCGATCCGCTCACCGGTGCGCCCCTGCTGACATGGCGACGACCCTAACCGGCACGCGGTAGCATGAGGCAGTGCCACAGTCACCGAGCTCGCATTCCGCTCGACGTGCTGACGGTCGCTTGAACCACGACGTCGACCCCCACGAGCGCGGGCCGCAGGACGCCTGTGGCGTCTTCGGGGTCTGGGCGCCGGGTGAGGAAGTGGCCAAGCTCACCTACTTCGGGCTGTACGCGTTGCAGCACCGCGGACAGGAGTCCGCTGGCATCGCGGTCAGCAACGGCTCCCAGATCATGGTGTTCAAAGACATGGGTCTGGTCTCGCAGGTCTTCGACGAATCCACCCTCAACTCCTTGCGCGGGCATCTGGCGATCGGCCACGCCCGCTATTCCACGACCGGCGCGAGCGTCTGGGCCAACGCCCAGCCCACCTTCCGGCCCACCGCCACGGGTGGCATCGCGCTCGGCCACAACGGCAACCTGACCAACACCTTAGAGTTGCAGACCTGGCTGGCGGAGCGCGACGCCGCCGATCGCTCCCTGATCCCGGGTGCGTTGTCGCACGAGGCGACCACGGACACCTCACTGGTCACCGCCTTGCTGGCGACCTACCCCGGCTACACCATCGAGCAGGCCGCGATGAAGGTGCTGCCGCACCTGCGCGGAGCCTTCAGTCTGGCCTTCATGGACGAGGAGACGCTGTACGCGGCCCGAGACCCCCAGGGGGTCCGGCCGCTGGTGCTGGGTCGGCTGGAGCGCGGCTGGGTCGTCGCGAGCGAAACAGCCGCGCTGGACATCGTGGGCGCCTCCTACGTCCGTGAGGTAGTGCCCGGCGAGTTGATCTGCGTCGACGGTGCGGGCCTGCGGAGCCGCAAGTTCGCCGAGCCCGATCCGAAGGGCTGCCTGTTCGAGTACGTGTACCTCGCCCGTCCCGACACGATGATCAACGGTCGCCGGCTGCACTCGGTCCGGGTCGGGGTGGGCCGGACGCTGGCGCGGGAGTTCCCGACCGACGCCGATCTGGTGATTCCGGTACCTGAATCCGGCACGCCCGCGGCCATCGGCTACGCGGAGGAATCAGGCATCCCGTACGGACAGGGCCTGGTGAAGAACTCCTACGTCGGCCGCACCTTCATCCAACCGAGCCAGACCATCCGGCAACTCGGCATCCGGTTGAAGCTCAACCCGCTGCGGGACGTGATCGCTGGCCAGCGGCTGGTGGTGGTCGACGATTCGATCGTCCGCGGCAACACCCAGCGGGCGCTGGTGCGGATGCTGCGGGAGGCCGGTGCCGCCGAGATTCACGTCCGTATCTCCTCGCCGCCGGTGAAGTGGCCGTGCTTCTACGGCATCGACTTCGCCAGTCGAGCCGAACTGGTCGCGAACGGCCTGTCCAACGACGAGATCTGTCGCTCCATCGGCGCCGACTCGCTGGGTTACGTGAGCCTGGACGGCTTGGTAGCCGCCACCGAGGTCGCGATGGACGGGCTCTGCCGGGCCTGCTTCGACGGAATCTACCCGATCGAGCTTCCGTTGGCGGAGCGGCTGGGCAAGCACGTGCTGGAGGACGCGACCCGAACCGACATCGACGGGTTGGCCACCTCCAGCACCGGGATAGGAGCCGAGGATGCCCTCGCCCGGCCGTAATCCTGGTCGCGCTCCGCGCTCCGCGGTCATGAGCTCCGCGAGATCTCGCTCGTTCGTCGCGCTTCCGGACGACGAAAAGCGTGTCGCCCCGAATCGCTCCTGCACTCCCGAGAGGCTCCGCCCGTGACCGAGACTGACGGGCCAAGCCAATCCGCGTACGCGCGGGCCGGGGTGGACGTCGAGGCCGGCGATCGCGCTGTCGAGGCGATGCGGGGGTGGGTCGCCAAGACCCGCCGACCCGAGGTGTTGGGAGGTCTGGGCGGTTTCGCCGGGCTCTTCGACGCCGCCGGTCTGGCCGGCTTCCGCCACCCCGTGCTGGCGACCTCGACCGATGGCGTGGGCACCAAGGTGGCGATCGCCCAGGCGATGGACGTCCACGACAGCATCGGGTTCGATCTGGTCGGCATGGTGGTCGATGATCTTGTCGTCTGCGGGGCCGAACCCCTGTTCATGACCGACTACATCGCCTGCGGTGCGGTCGTCCCGGAACGGATCGCGTCGATCGTCAAGGGGATCGCCGAGGCCTGCGTGCAGGCGGGCTGCGCCCTGGTGGGCGGAGAGACCGCCGAGCACCCCGGTCTACTGGAACCAGCGGAGTACGACGTCGCCGGTGCCGCCACCGGCGTGGTCGAGCGGGACGCCATCTTGGGGCCCGAGCGCGTCCGTCCCGGTGACGTGGCGATCGCCATGGCGTCCTCGGGGCTGCACTCCAACGGCTACTCGCTGGCCCGCCACGTGTTCTTCACCGAGGCCGATTGGCCGCTGGAACGTGAGGTGCCGGAGTTCGGCCGCACGCTGGGCGAGGAACTGCTCGAACCCACCCGGATTTACAGCCTGGACTGCCTGGCTCTGATCGCCGGCACCGAGGTCCATGCCCTGAGCCACATCACCGGCGGAGGACTGGCCGCCAACCTTGCCCGAGTGGTACCTGATTCCGTGCAGGTCGTCCTGGATCGCGGCACCTGGTCGCGACCGCCGATCTTCGACGTCGTCGGCGCGGTCGGCCAGGTGTCCCGGGCCGATCTGGAAGCCACGTTCAACATCGGCGTCGGGATGGTGGCGTTCGTCCCGTCGGCCGCGGTCGACCACGCACTGCGTCTCCTCGCCGATCGCCGCCTGCCGTCGTGGGTCTGCGGCGAGGCCGTCGCCGCCGATCAGCGAGAATCCGTACCGGTGGTGCTGAGTGGGCGCCACCGGTAGCCGTTGGCCGAGTGCCTACTTGCAGCATCGCTGGCATTGGGTAGCCTTTGCCTCACGATCGTTCATTCATTCTGCGTCGTGGCATGAGCCAGCGGCAGACGACAAGTGCGAGGGGGTCGACCCGACATGGGGCGCGGCCGTGCGAAGGCAAAGCAGACAAAGGTGGCTCGGGAGCTGAAGTACCGCTCCATGAACACCGACTTCACGTCGCTGGAGCGTGAGCTCCGTGGAGCGGGTGACGGGCCCGACATCCCTCCGGGCTACGAGGACGAGGTCCCTCCGGGCTACGAGGACCTGGTCAACGGTCAGGGCGAGGACGATGATGACGGGTATTCCGACTTGCGCAAGTCGGGGTAATCCCGCCCGGCGCTTTGTCGGGGCAATAGCCTGGGGGCATGACCCAGCAGCCCGAATCCGCTTCTGACGCTGACGGCCCCCGGTCGCAGGACCAACCGGAGCCGGAGGACTTCGCCGCAACCTCCGACGAGGCGGCGGCGGGGGATTCGTCGTCCCCAAGTCCGAGGTCGAGCGGGTCCACCGCCGCACCGGTCTCGGCCGACGCGGATCAGCCCGACAGCCGACCACTGACGCACGACGCAGGCCCGACCGCTTCGTCAGGTGGCTGGCCACCGCCGGGTCCGTGGGAGTCCGCCAGCTCGTCCGGGTCGGCCTCGTCTTACGGATCGGCTGGATCACAGAGTTCGGCCGGATCACAGGGTTCAGCCGGGTCTTACGGATCGGCGTCCGACCCTTATGGCGCCGCCGCACCGCAGCAGGGCTATGGGCAGCAGCCACCGCCGCAGCAGGGCTACGGGCAGCAGCCCCCGCCGCAGCAGGGCTACGGGCAGCAGCCACCGCCGCAGCAGGGCTACGGGCAACAGCCCCCGCCGCAGCAGGGCTACGGGCAACAGCCCCCGCCGCAGCAGGGCTACGGGCAGCAGCCCGGCTACCCGCCGGCGGGCTACTCCCAGCCCGGCTATCCGCAGCCGTACAGCCAGCCGATGTCGCCGGGGGACGAGCGGCTGTGGGCGACTCTGACCCACATCTCGATCCCGTTCTTCGGTCTGATCGGTCCGCTGATCGCTTACTTGGTGCTCAAGGACCGCAGCCCGTGGGTCAAGGAGTCGGTGACCGAGGCCTTGAACTTCTCGATCCTCTACACGATCGCCCAGGTGGTGAGCTCGATTCTGACCGTGGTGGTGATCGGGGCAATCCTGTTGCCGCTGATCGGTATCGCCGCACTGGTGCTCTGCATCTTGGCCGCCATCGCCAGCAACAAGGGCGAACAGTACAAGTACCCGGTCAACTGGCGGATCGTGAAGTAATTTGCGCAGCGGAGCCGGCATCTGGCATCCCGACCTTCTCGACGGCTTCGAGTCGTGCGACATTCCGCTGCCGGATGCCCCTGCTGCTCCCGGGGAGCCGGCCGACACCGAACTGGTCGCGACACTGATCCGGCGCGCCGGTGGGGAGCGATCCCCGCACGCGATCCTGTACCTCCACGGGTGGAACGACTATTTCTTCCAGACTCACGTCGCGGACGTGCTCAGCGAGGCGGGCTTCGCCTTTTATGCCCTCGACCTGCGCCGGTACGGTCGCAGCCTGCGGCAGGGACAGCTGCGCGGGTTCATCGCAAACCTGTCCGAGTACGACCTGGAACTCACCGCAGCCGCCGACCGGATCGGCGCCGAGCACGAGCGGCTGACCCTGATCGGACATTCGACCGGCGGCTTGATCGCCACCCTGTGGACCAGCGGGCATCCAGACCGGGTGTCTGGCCTGATCTTGAACTCGCCGTGGTTGGACCTGCAGGGCTCGGCCATGGTCAAGATGCTGGGCGGTCCGGTGATCGAGGCGATCGGCACGAATCGGCCGACTTCGGTGATTCCGCTGCCCGATGTCGGTCACTACGCGCGGACGATCCACGCCTCCCTGGACGGCGAGTGGGACTACGACACCGACCTGAAGTCGAATCCGTCACCGCCGATCCGGGTCGGTTGGCTGCGAGCGGTCCTCCAGGGACACCAGCGGGTGGCGGCCGGTCTGGGTCTGGGAATGCCGGTGCTGGCGATGACCTCGGCCAGGTCCGACTTCTCGCGCAAGTGGCACGAGGGCCTGCACGGGGCCGACACCGTGCTCGACGTCGAGCAGATCGGCCGGCGGGCTCTTCGTCTGGGTCGGCACGTGACGATCGTGCGCTTTGCCGACGGTCTCCATGACCTCTTCTTGTCCCGTCCGGCAGTCCGAAACCTCGCCTTCGACGAGCTCGTCCGCTGGTCGCGGGCCTACCCGCTGGCCGGCGGTTCGGACCTCCGCGTGCGGTCGGGCACCACGTCGGCGTCGGTTAGGTGACCCCTGCTTGAATAGCGCCCGTGACTGAGATGCCTCATGTGGTCGTTGTCGGCGGCGGGTTTGCGGGACTGTCGGCCACCCAGACGCTGGCCAAGGAAGGGTTCCGGGTCACCCTGCTGGACCGGCATCCCTACAACACGTTCCAGCCCTTGCTTTACCAGGTGGCCACCGGGGGGCTGAACCCCGGCGACATCACCTACTCGCTGCGCTACTTCAGCGCGCGCTACCCCGACGTTAATTTCCGCCGAGCGATGGCGATCGGAATTGACCACGAGACCCGCCGGGTGCTCTGCGACGACGGCGTCGACGTCTTCTACGACTACCTGATCGTGGCCAACGGCATCACCACCAACCATTTCGGCATCCCAGGCGCAGACGAGTACACGGTGTCGATGTACACCCGGGCTGAGGCGCTCCAAGTTCGGGACATGATTTTCGGCGGGATCGAGACGATCGCGGGCCGGTCGGAGGAGCACTCCGGTGGCTTGACCGTCGTCGTCGTCGGCGGCGGGGCTACCGGGGTGGAGATGGCCGGCCAACTCGCCGAGCTGAAGACCAACGCCGTACCCGTGGTCTGGCCCGAGCTCGATCCGGCCC
>JAKDLH010000348.1 GCA_030452945.1 Microlunatus sp.
GGGCGCCTCGCCCCAGGACCGTCAGGCTGTGATGGCCATGGCCGGGTCCGGACCACCGACCGAGACCGTCGGGCTGGAGCCCGGCGATCCCCGACTCCTACCCATGGGAATGTGAACTTGGCATGGACACTCTGCTGTGGGGCGTGCTCCCGTACGTGATGGTGGCGATCTTGATCGGAGGGTTGGTCTGGCGCTATAAGTACGACCAGTTCGGCTGGACGACCCGGTCCTCGCAGCTGTACGAGTCGCGGCTGTTGCGGATCGGTTCGCCGCTGTTCCACTTCGGTCTCTTGGTGGTTATCGTCGGCCACTTCGGTGGTCTGGTTATCCCGAAGAGCTGGACTGCGGCTGCTGGGGTGAGCGACGAGCTCTATCACCTCCTCGCCCTGTCTCTGGGCACCGTGGCCGGGGTCGCCACCCTGGCTGGCATCGCGATCTTGATCTACCGCAGGCGGACCACCGGCCCGGTGTTCATGGCCACCACTCGCAACGACAAGTTGATGTACGTCGTGCTGGTGGCCGCTATCGTGGCCGGACTGTCCACCACCGTGCTGAGTGTGATCGGTCCGCACTCCGACCAGACCTATCGCGACACCGTGTCGCCGTGGTTCCGGTCGTTGTTCTACCTCTCGCCCAAGATCGCGGACATGGCAGCGGCGCCACTGGCCTTCAAGATCCATACGCTGATCGGGATGCTGTTGTTCTGCCTGTGGCCCTTCACCCGGCTGGTCCACGCCTTCACCGCTCCCCTGCACTACCTGTTCCGGCCCTATATCGTCTACCGCAGCCGAGACGGCGGGCAGCACCCCGGCTCGACCGCCGGCCATCGCGGTTGGGATCCGGTCGGTACCGGCGGCCGTCGCCCATCCAAATCGCGATAGACCCCCGACACACTCGAAGCGAGACGACAATGACGACCACTTCTGCTGGCGCGCCCACCCTGGAGAAGTCCGCGCAGACCCGCAACCTGATGCTGGCCCTGCTGGCTTTCACCATCACGTTCTGGGCCTGGAACCTGATCGGTCCGCTGGCGGTCCGCTACACCACCGAACTCGGCTTGAGCGGCACCCAGAAGGCGTTGCTGATCGCGACACCGGTGTTGGTCGGCTCACTCGGCCGGATTCCGATCGGAGCCCTGACCGACCGCTACGGCGGACGGGTGATGTTCACCGTCATGCTGTTCGTCACGGTCGTGCCGGTACTGCTGGTCTGCCTGGCCGGCGTCCTGGGTTCGTACGCGCTGCTGCTGGTGTTCGGGTTCGTACTCGGTCTGGCCGGCACCACGTTCGCCATCGGTATCCCCTTCGCGAACGCCTGGTACGAGACGTCTCGTCGCGGTTTCGCCACCGGGGTGTTCGGAGCCGGGATGGGCGGCACCGCTCTGTCGTCGTTCTTCACCCCGCGCATGGTGGTCGCCTTCGGCTACATCGCCACCCACGTGATGATGGCAATCGCGCTGGCGGTGGTCGGGGTGATCATCTGGTTGTTCATGCGGGACTCGCCGCGTTGGTCACCGAACACCAATCCGGTGCTCCCCAAGCTGAAGTCCGCAGCCAAGCTCGCTGTCACCTGGCAGATGGCCTTCCTGTACGCGGTCGCCTTCGGCGGATTCGTCGCCTTCACCACCTACCTGCCGACCTACCTCAACGACGTCTACAAGTTCGATCTGACGGCGGCCGGCACTCGAACCGCCGGATTCGCCATCGCCGCGGTCATCGCTCGACCCATCGGTGGCGTGCTCTCGGACCGGGTGGGACCCAGAGCCGTGATGATCGTCTCCATGGCCGGCGCCGCCGTAATGGCCCTAGTGGTCGCTCTCCGGCTGCCGCCGGAAATCCCGGCCGGAGTCGCGTTCGTGCTGATGGCGGTGTTCCTGGGTCTGGGCACCGGTGCTGTCTTCGCCTGGGTAGCCCAACTTGCCCCGCAGGAAAAGGTCGGCACCGTCACCGGCGTCGTGGGTGCGGCCGGCGGCCTGGGCGGGTACTTCCCGCCGCTGGTGATGGGCGCGACCTACAACGAGGCCGAGGGCAGCTACACCATCGGCTTGGTCCTGCTGTGCATCACCGCCCTGGGTACGCTCGCGTACACCGTCTTCGGGATCAAGAAGAAGACCGCCTGAAGACCGCCTGATCTGCCATGCTGACTTGATCCCCGTCCTCGGGGATCAAGTCCTCCCCAGGCTGCGCATGACCTCGAGCGCTGTCCACAGATCGGTGACGGCCACGTCTGAATCAGACCCGACATCCGCAGAGTGTGGCCATGCACCCTCGGATAGCCCCCTCGGACCAACTGCTGGCCACCGCTCTCGAGCAGGGCGGTGTGCTCAGCGCCGAACAGGTGAAGCTGCTCGACTTCAGCTTGCGCTCGACCGAACGCATGGTCAATCAACGAAACTGGAGTCGGTTGGCGACTGGTGTCTATTACGTCGGTGCCGGCCGGCCCGCCTGGCTGGGACTCGCGTGGGCCGGTGTGTTGCTGGGCGGTGCTGATGCGCGTCTGGGATTCGAGGCGGCTGGCCATCTTTGGAGCCTGGTCGAACAGCCTCCGCGGACGATCACGGTGCTGGTTCCCCGCGGGCGGCAGGTCACGAAACGTGATTTGTGGGTCTTTCGCAGCGAAGTCGCCGGGATGCGATCCGAGTGCAGCCCGGGATCACCGCCCCGCACCACAATCGAGGACACCGTCGTCGATCTCTGCGACCAGGCCGAACCGCGAGACCTTGTCGGACTTCTCAGCACAGCAGTCCAGGGTCGACGCACCACCGCCCGCCGGATCCGGGAATGCGTCGAGGCTCGCCCGAAGGTCCGGCACCGACGCCTGCTGCTGCGCATGCTCGCCGATGTCGCCGAAGGGGCCGAGTCGCCCTTGGAGGTGCGCTATCTGCGAGACGTCGAACGCGCACACGGGTTGCCGCGAGCCAGGCGCCAAACACGCAGCAGCCGGGGAGACGAGATCCGCGACATGCTGTATGCGGAATTCGCCATCATCGTCGAGCTGGATGGTCGGATCCACATCGCCGGCCGATTCAGGGACATGCGCCGCGATAACGCAGCCCTGCTCGACGGTGAGGTCACGCTGCGCTACGGCTGGCAGGATATCGCCGAGCGACCATGTCAGGTTGCCAGAGAAGTCGCAGCCGTCCTGGTGGCACGAGGCTGGTCCGGGTTGCCGAGCCGCTGCTCGGCTTGTGTGAACGCGACCGACGGGGATCTGACGTTCGGCGGATGACTTGATCCCCGTCCTCGGGGATGAAGTCAGCAGTGAATCCCCGCCACAGTGAAAGACGGGGTGGCTCTACCTGCAGACAGTGCGACACCGTGCAACCCGAGCGACAACCCTCAACCTGATCGGTGGTCGGCGG
>JAKDLH010000349.1 GCA_030452945.1 Microlunatus sp.
GCTGGCGATGGAGTTCGCCCGGTTTCTCGGGCTGCCACCGATCCGCCGCTCCTACAACGCCACCGATATCGCGGACGCGGTCTGCCAGGTCCTCATCGAGGCCAGGGTCGACCTCGTCCTGGTTGATGAGATCCACAACCTGAACCTGGCCACCAGCGCCGGCGAGGACATGTCCGACCACCTGAAGTACTTCACCGAGCACCTGCCCGCCACGTTCGTCTACGCCGGGATCAACGTCGAACGCTCCGGCCTGTTCACCGGGGTGCGCGGCAAACAGATCGCCGGCCGGTGCGTGCTGGTCAACAGCGGCCCGTTCCCCGATCAGGGCGAATGGTCCGCCCTGGTCGCCACTTTCGAGTCCGGGACTATCCACCTGCCAGGATTCGGCCAACCGATGACCATCGAGTTGCTGCATCGTGAACAGGAGTGGGTCGAGGGGGCAGGTCACGTGGACGCCGGAGGTTCGGCGTGTGATGCTCCAAAGGGATCCATTGTGAGGCAAGTCGAGCGGACCGGTCAGGGACCTCAGTTGTCTGCTAGCGCGAACGTCGGACACTTATGGCGGCGATGTGGGGTGAGCGTTAGGTGTCGAAGTCTTGTCGAGGGGCTCCGTAGTTGCGGCCTTCCATGAGGAAGACGACGTCAACCTGATGAGCATCTTCAACCGAGAGCGGTTCGGGAAGGTTCTCCACCATGGCCAGCTGGCCTTCGCGTAGCACACCAAACCGTTGGATGGTCCCCACGACGTCAGTGATTCCTTGTCCGGTGGCGGTGCCACGGATGCCCCTGCACCAGTCCCGATGCAAGTCGTCGGCAGTTGTTGTGGGGAGTTGAAGCACTTGGCCTCCCGCCGGTGCGATCTGGTACTCGCCTTTGGGTTCGTCGGCCACGGCGGTCTGATCGTTGCTCACGTACGCGACGCTGTCGTTGAGGATGGGATCGTCCATAACCTCTTCCCAGAAGGTTTTGACGAAGCCGCCGCCGGGGTAGGGGATATCGAGGTGGGCTTGGGCCAGCTTCCGGAACAGGGTGGAGTAGCGCACCCGCGCCTCAGTGATGGTCTGTCTGGAGTTCCAGTCCTGGGGTAGCCAGATCTTGCGGCCGGCCTTGGCGTGAAAGATGGCCGTGCGCAAGTTGGTGTACAGCTCTTCGTGGATGGCGTTGGAAGCGGACTTCATACTGTTCGAAGGCGCGAAGGGCGCTAGGTCCAGTGTGACGGCGACCGTCTTGAGGGCTCGCTCCAGCCACCGGCCTTCGCTTTCGCTGGGGTTGGTGTGTGGCGGCACCATCGTGCTCAGGATCGACTCCAGCGCGAGGTAAAGGTTTCTGAACGAGTCGTAGAGGTCATTGGAAGACTCGGAAACCCGGTAGTAACGAAGGCTCTCGTGCCATGTTTTGGGAGGCGGTGGTGGCGATTCCACCAGTTTTCCTGTGCTGTCACGGACTTCAAAGGTTGCTGACATTCGCGCCGTGCTTAGCAGTGTGGCGACAACGGTGAGTGTCGTCCCGTGCCCTGTCGGCCACCAGGCCACGTACGGGCTGTCCCTATGTTTCAGCAAGACTGGCCGGCGGCCCTGACCGAAGGCGATGTCGAGCGCGCGGTTAGCCGACTCCCGGGCGGTTGCAAGAGTCGTGGCGTGGTCACGCGTCTGTAGGCCGCGCACGATGATGTTGTGGCTTCGGTGTGGCAGCAGGACCTCTCCTCGTGTTCCGGCGGGGTAGTTGAACTCGAGGTCATCAGTGTCGGGCGTGATGGCGAATACGGCTCCGCCACCAGTTGACAGTTGCAGATCGATCCCGCCGAAACTGGCCATAGTTTCAGTGTTCCTCATGACGCATGGGCTTGCTCCCTAAAGGGATCCCTTCTGGAGCACGGCCGGCGCGGCTGGCCAAGCGCCTTCGCTCTGCGGCTGTAGTCGGATGGCGTGCGTCACCGTCCCGAGTAGGCGTGGCCGGGGGCACCCAGGCCTGTTCGGCATCGGCTCGCTCCGGTTGGTGATCCATTCACCGAGCGCCCGTGGATGAGCGCGCGGGTTCGGTCAGGGGCGGCCGATGTGTTGGGTGCCGTGGTCGCCGATGAGTACGTTGTGGGCGCCGCGGACGTCGATGTTGTACTTTCCGATTTTGGCGCCCTGCGGGTCGGCCTGCTCAAGGAGAGACTTGGCGAGGTCCAGGATGTGTTCGTCCGTGATGGCTCCGGACTCTTTGAGGTGCGGGTCGGTGGCGGCCGACTTGTGATCCGGGGCCGGCCAGTGGTGGGGTCGGTGAGCTTGACCCGGTCGCCGTGACGGCGGCGCCGGCCCCGGGTGCCGGGTGCCGGCGGGGTGGGGTCGGTGTAGAAGACCCGGTCATCGCGGATGCGGACCACGATGGCGGCGGGCACCTCGGCCAGCTCGTGGGTCAACGCGATCGGGTCGTAGCCGGCGTCGAAGACGAACATCGGCTCGGGCTCGTGCTCGTCGAGCCGGGCGAGCAGGTCGCGGATCTGGGTGGCGGTGGCCTGCGTGGTGTTCTCGGTGGGCGCGATCCGGCGGGCGTCCATCGGCGCGGTCCAGGAGTCGTTGGCCCAGCCCAGTTGGGTGATCCACTGGTAGGACCACCCGGCCACGATCGGTTTGCCGGCCGAGTGTTTGGAGGCCGAGTAGTAGCCGGCGCGGAAGCGCCGCAGCCGCTGTGTTTGATCTGTGGCGCCAATTGGTCCGGGGGCAGATGTCTGCATCACATCACCTTTCATCCGATAGTGCTAGTACTATCGGATGGCGGCTGGCAGAATCACTGCGACACGCCGGAAAGGACCCTCACCGTGGCGCGATCCACTGCGAACCAGCTCGCCGGCTATGAGCGTCGCTACCGCGAGCTCGCCGCGCAGCTGGCCGACATCGGCTACATCGCCGCCGGCAGCCTGGCTCAACGACACAACCGCTGCGGCAAGCCGAGCTGCCGCTGCCACGGCGAGCCGCCCGAGCTGCACGGCCCGTACTGGCAGTGGACCGCGAAGGTCAACGGCAAGACCGTCAACAGACGCTTCACCCCGACCGAGGCCCAGCTATACCAGCAGTGGATCGACAACGACCGACAGCTACGCGCCATCATCGCCAAGATGCGGCAAGTGGCCACGGCAGCGACCGAGCTCCTGCTCAAGGAGCACGCTCCCCGCGAGCCCTGAGGGTTTAATCGCAAGCTCAGGGGGTCGCGGCCGCGCAGATCACCATCGAACACGCCCTCACCGCGCAGCAACCGCAGCCGGCCAACGCCCAAGAATCGAACACCCCCCAGCGATCGGGCACCGCGCAGCGGCTGCACGCCCTGGCTGATCGCGTCGACGCGGCACGCGCCGCCCGCACC
>JAKDLH010000350.1 GCA_030452945.1 Microlunatus sp.
CAGCGTGGGCACCAGTAGCTGCGGCGTTCCTGGCCCAGCGGACCGAACTCCTCGGTCAGGATCCTCGCGCCGCAACGTCGACACGGTTGACCCGGGCGTTCGAAGACGTAGGCTCGTCGCCCCTGACGCAGGTCGCCGGTGGTCGACTGCTCGGCTCGACCTCGGTTCGCCATCAGGAGCAGGTGCGCCCGATGCACCACCCGGGGCAACGACCTGACCTCGGCCACCGGGGTGCGGGGGTGAATTCCCTGGAGGAACAGCAGCTCGGCTCGATAGAAGGTGCCGATCCCGGCCAGGTTGCGCTGGTCGAGCAGTGCCTCGCCGACGGGACGCCCCGGCTCGGTCCTGATGCGTCGCAGCGCCTCGTCGGCGTCCCAGTCCGGACCGAGTAAATCGGGCCCGAGGTGTCCGACCACCTGATCCTCGTCGCCGGTAGGCAGCAACTCGACGACCGGCAGCCGGTAGCCGACCGCGTCGGTGGCGACCGTGCTCAGCACCGCCCGGATCTCGTGCTCGGGTCCGCCGCTCCAGCGTCGCCCGTGCGGATAGGTGCGCCAGGTCCCTTCCATCCGGAAGTGCGTGTGCAGGGTCCAGCCGTTGTCGAACCGGAACAGCTGGTGCTTGCCCCTGGGTGCCACCTCCGACACGCTCACCCCGGCCAGATCGGTGGTGGCCAGGGACGGCACCCGAAACTGTGTCCTGGTCAGCCGCTGACCGCCGAGCAGGCCGTTCAGCCGACGGCAGGCCCGCCAGACGGTGTCACCCTCCGGCATCGGCACCCTCCGATCGCGACCCTCGTCCGCCGAGCGCCCGCAGCATCACCAGCACCCAGGTCCGGAACGGACGCCAGTTCTCGGCGATCTCGGTCAGCTCCGCTGCGCTGACGTCTCGACCGTACGCCGCCGCCAGGTGCTTGCGCACCTGCGGCTCGGTGGAGAGCACGTCGGTCAGGCCGCACGCCCGCACCACGATCAGCGAGCTGTAGAACGGCCCGATCCCGGGCAGCCGCTGCAGGTCCATCATCGCCTGCTCCGGACCCACCGAGGTCAGCCGTCGCACCGCGAGGTCACCCCGCTGAGCGGCCTCGGCGATCGCGTGCAGGCGCGGGACCCGATCATCGGGCAACCCTGACACCTGCTCCACCCGCCGCAGCTGGGCCGGCGTCGGCACCACCGGCACCGACCGTCCGGCCACGGACAACTCCCTCCCGTACGTCGCGGCCAGCCGTTCGCGCAGCGTGATCCCCTGACCGCGGGGACGACGAGCGCTGATAACCGACCAGATCGCCGCCTCGTACGGTGAGTGGAAGTTCGCCGGCCGGAATCCTGGAGCCCGGGCGAAGATCGGGCCCAGGAAGGGATCGGCTCGACACAGATCCGCGTACCCCTGTCCGTCCTGGTCGGCCGAGACCACTCGGAGCACCTGACCGACCACAGAGTCTGGATCGGCTGGGGGTCCCTCGCTCTGCTCGATTCGCACCTCCAGTCGGTCTCCGTCCTGACGCACGGCCACCCCGACCTGGCTCTCGTAGTCGCCGTCCACGCAGAACCCCAGCCGCATGATGCCGTCGAAGTCGCGTTCGTCGCGGTGTCCGAAGCCCATCAGCGCGACCTCGCGCAGGTCGTACGGGCCACGCAGCGGAACGTCGAGCATCGTCATGTTGCCATCGTGATCGAGGGTTCTGACAGTGTCCCCGTCCGGACGCGGCATCCCGTGCCCCTAGTCCGAAGCCTAGTCTCGCTCGCGTGCCCTCTCCACTTCGAACCCTGACCATCGTCGCCGGTGCCGGCGTGGTGGGAGTGACCGCCCTCGTCGGCACGGCCGTCGGGATCGTCCGGGGTGCTGCGGCCGGCCACTGCTATCCCGAGAACCGGGTGCCGCCCGCTCGGGTCGGTCTGGTGCTGGGTGCCCAGGTCTATCCCGACGGGGTGCCGTCGCGCTTCCTGCGGGCTCGGCTCGACCTCGGTCGGCGGTTGATGGAGACCGGTCGAGTGGACCGGCTGCTGCTGTCCGGTGATGCCCGGGCACCGGAGTACGACGAGCCGACCGCCATGCGCCGGTACCTGGTGGCGGCGGGTGTCGACAGCGATCGACTCACGATGGATCCGTACGGCCTGGACACCTACGACTCCTGTGTCCGCGCCCGGGAGGTGTTCGGTCTGCACCGAATCGTGATCGTCACCCAGAGCTACCACCTGCCCCGAGCGGTCGGCACGGCTCGGTTGGTCGGGCTTGACGCGGACGGTGTCGGCGATCGGACCGTCCGCCAGCCAGAAGATGGGACCGGGCTCAACGAACCGTGGATCCGCGGCTGGCTGCGCGACCAGCTTGCCTGCGTGAAAACGGTGTGGGAAGTGGGCAGCCAGCGTCGAGCCACGGGTACCGATGACATCGGCGGCGGAGTCACGCCGGTCTGAGCTCACCGGCGCCTGCGCCTGCGCCTGTGCCTGCGCACCAACCGCCACAGGAAGATTGAATGATTCATCTGAACTGCTTGCGTATGGCTGTAATGTTGTAATTTTTCATACAGGAGGGAGCGAACGTCATGCAGACGCACGCATTCAGTTCAGATCAGCCCGAGGTCGGACCTCGGGGACGTCGCCGGCTACGCGGCGGCGAGGAGTCCGGTGGCCATCCGCACGGACGCAGCATGGCCGGCGAGGAAGCCGGCGAAGGGACCGGCCCCCGCGGCGGACGCCGGGGTGGCCGTGGCCCCCGGGGCGAAGCCCGCGCCCGGGGTGAAGGCTCGAGTCACGGCGAGGAACCGGGCGAGCGGCGCGGCCGAGGTCGTGGCGGGCGAGGCTTCGGGAGACCGGGCGGCTGGCAGAACGTCGACCTGCCGCCGGCGGACGACGCTCAGTCCTGGTTCGAGGGACGCCTGCCGGAGGACTGGTTCTCCGAGGTGACCGTCAGCGCCGACCGCGAGGAGATCGTGGTCGTTGGCACCCTGACCGGGGAGGCCGGTGATGACGCGGAGGCCGAAGGCCGGATCAGTCGGCACCGGGCCGACACCCGAGCGACTCGGATGCAAATCGACGACGAGGCGCAAGCCCGTTACGGGCGGAAGGTGTCGTGGGGGGCCCGCTGCGGCGAGGTGACCGAGTTGTTCACCCACCTGTCGGTGCCGGTGATGACCCGGCTACGTCAACCGGAGCGCCAAGTCCTCGACACGCTGGTGGACGCGGGCGTGGCCCGATCCCGCTCCGAGGCCCTGGCCTGGGCCGTCACCCTGGTCGGAGAACATACCGAGAGCTGGCTGTCCGACCTCCGCCACGCCATGACCGAGGTCGACAAGCTCAGATCGCAGGGACCGTCCCTCTGAGCTGACGGCCGTCTAA
>JAKDLH010000351.1 GCA_030452945.1 Microlunatus sp.
GGCCCCGCCGCTGGATGGCCCTGGTGGCGGCGATGGGTCTGCTGCTGCTGGCCACCGGAATCGGCTCGGCGGTGCTGCTCAACCAGCGGGACCAGAGCGCACCTCTCCCAGGTCAGGCGGGCGCGTCCGCACCACCTGGCACCACACCGGGGACGGGTCCGCTCCAGATCGCCGCGGGTCGCGTCTTCGATCCCCAAGGCGACCCGCCCAACACCGAGAACAACTCCGAGGTCAAGCGGGCTTTCGACGGTGACGCCAAGACCCGCTGGCGGACAGTGCGCTACATCGGCAACCCCGAGCTGGGCGGACTGAAGCGCGGTGTCGGTCTGATCCTCGACCTCGGGGAGGCCAAACCGGTCAGTGAGGTCACCGTCCAGCTCAGCGGCAACGGCACCGACGTGCAGATCGGGGTGCCGAAGTCCGATACCGCCACCGTCACCAAACCACCGATGAAGTCGGACAAGCAGTGGCGTACGGTGGGCCAGCAGGCCAAGGCCACATCGTCGGCGGCCATCCGGCTGAAAGATCCGGTGACCACGCGGTTCGTCCTGGTCTATCTGACCTCTTTGCCGAAGGAGGGCGGCGGCTACCGGGGCGGGATCTACGAGGTCGAGGTGGTGTAGTTGGTGGTCCAGGCCACCGACGAGGACCTACTCACGGCCCACCTCGCCGGTGACCCGAACGCCTTCGCCACCTTGGTCCACCGCCACCAGAACCGGCTGTGGGCCGTGGCTCTGACGATGATGCGCAACCCGCACGACGCCGCAGACGCCCTGCAGGATGCCTACCTGGCGGCGTTTCGGCGGGCCGGCGGATTCCGGGGCGAGGCCCGGGTGACCACCTGGCTGCACCGGATCGTGGTGAACGCCTGCCTGGACCGACTCCGCCAGCAGCAGCGCCGACGGGCCGAGCAGCCGCTGCCACCCGAGTCGGACCAACCAGAGCTGCTCGGCCACCCGGTGGAAGACCCGGTGGAACGCCGGGCGCTGCGTACCGACCTGGCGGCCCTCCTGGCCCGGCTCAACGACGACCAGCGGGCCGCACTGGTGCTGGTCGACGTGGAAGGCTACAGCGTCGAGGAGACGGCCCAGTTGCTCGAGGTTCCGGCCGGCACGGTCAAGAGCCGGTGCGCCCGGGGCCGGGCTCGCCTGGCCGGGTGGCTGCGCGACGAACGAGCGGCGGCCGACTGATGGAGGCGGCCATGCCGCATCAGCGTCAGTCGACCCTGTTCGTGTGGATACTGGATCGGGCACCGGACGCGGACTGGAGCAACGTGGACTGGAACAAGGGATCGCGCCGGACGCCCGAAAGGCCGCAGATCCGAGGTCTGGTCGAATGACCACGCCGCCCATTCCACCCGATCGCCGAGCCGCCGATTCCTCGACCGGCTCGTCCTCGGCCGACCAGGAACCGACCATGGCAACCCATCTGGACCTCGACGCACTCGCCGACCTCGTCGTCGGTGAGCTGTCGAGCGAGGGACGCGCGGCGGCGGAGACTCACCTGGTCGGGTGCGCGGCGTGCCGAGAGCACCTCGCGCAGGTGACCGCCGATCTGGGACCGGTGAGAGCCGAGCTCGGCCTCCTCCGGGAGGTGCCGGCCGCGCCGATGCCGGTGACCGTCGCGGCCCGACTGGACCGGGTGCTGGCCGCCGAGACCGGCGCAGCGGCACCCGACCGGTCGAGCCGGGAGCCGTCGTCGTCCGCCTCGGGTCCGGCACCGCTCAAGGCGCCAGTCACCGCGTCGTATGTGCGGCAGACCAGAGCGGTTCGCTTGATGCTGGTGGCCGCCGTCGCGGCGGCCGTGGTGGGCTTCGGCGGTTACGTGGTGAGTGCCACCGCCGGTTTGAACGAACCGGCCGCCGTCTCTCCCGCGCAAGTCGAACCAGCCGCACTGGCGGAGCAGGCCAAGACGCTGGCTGAGTCCCGGGAGCTCGATCCGCACCTGTTCTCTTCCGCCTGGCGCTGCGCGCGGAAGGTGACCGCCGGCCGGATCACCGGGATCACCCCGGTCTACGTGGACGGCGTGCAGTCCTACCTCGTCTACACCCGAACCAGCGGACGCTCCTACGCGACCGTGGTGAGCGGCTGCGACGAGGGCGAGCCGACAGCTGGCCATCGGGTCGCGCTGACCGAGTAGGAGGTATGGAGCCGCAGCTGGCCGTCACTTTCTCCACAGCTGACGGCGTACGCGGGATGGGCATCGATCGGAATAGTCCGACCCGCCGTCACGTTGGACCCACACAGTCGGGCACAGCGGAATGCGCAGCCAAGAATGGCCGACGCGGGACGCCGGTAAGGTGTCCGGCAGTCTGGCGCGACGACCTCTACCCCGGTGATGGGGTCCCCACCGCTGGCGGGTCGTCGCGATTGAGACCCGAAATTCGAGCGAGACACGAGATTCGAGAGCAGGATCGATGAGCACTTCCACCACCCCCACCGAAGTCCGTGACGTCGTCATCGTGGGCAGCGGGCCGGCCGCCTACACCGCGGCGGTGTACGCCGCCCGGGCAGACCTGAAGCCGCTCGTCTTCGAGGGGTCGATCACCGCCGGCGGTGCTTTGATGAACACCACGGACGTGGAGAACTTCCCCGGCTTCACCGACGGCATCATGGGCCCGGAGCTGATGGAGAACATGCGTGGCCAAGCCGAGCGGTTCGGTGCCGAGCTGGTCACCGAGGACATCACCGAGATGGACCTGACCGGTCCGGTGAAAATCCTTACCGACGCGTACGGCAACACCGTCGCCGCGCGGACGGTCATCCTGGCCACCGGGTCGGCGTACCGCAAGCTGGGCCTCCCCGACGAGGACCGGCTGTCTGGTCACGGTGTGTCGTGGTGTGCCACCTGTGACGGCTTCTTCTTCCGCGACAAGGACATTGCTGTGGTCGGCGGTGGAGACTCCGCGATGGAGGAGGCCACGTTCCTCAGCCGGTTCGCGTCGTCGGTGAGTGTCATCCACCGCCGCGACCAGCTCCGGGCCAGCAAGATCATGGCCAACCGGGCCGAGAACGACCCCAAGATCTCCTTCGTCTGGAACAGCGAGATCACGGCTCTGCACGGAGAGAAGTCGCTGACCGGAGTGAGGTTGCGCGATACCGTCTCCGGGGCCGAACGGAACGTCGAGCTGCAGGGCCTGTTCATCGCCATCGGCCACGACCCGCGCTCGGAGCTAGTCCGCCATCAGGTCGAGGTCGACGCCGAAGGATACGTGCTCACCGACGGCAAGAGCACTCGAACCAACCTGAACG
The DNA here is from genome assembly GCA_030452945.1 of Microlunatus sp. Classification (GTDB taxonomy): domain Bacteria; phylum Actinomycetota; class Actinomycetes; order Propionibacteriales; family Propionibacteriaceae; genus Microlunatus. Next base: position 3,252 of record JAKDLH010000351.1, read on the forward strand.
GGGTGTTCGCCTGCGGTGATTTGGTCGACCACACCTACCGGCAAGCGGTCACCGCCGCCGGCACCGGCTGCGCCGCCGCGCT
>JAKDLH010000352.1 GCA_030452945.1 Microlunatus sp.
GGTGGCCGAGGGAGCGCAGCTGCGCCAGGCCGCCGGGTTGCGCGGAATCACGGCCCCCACCGAGGTGCTGCTGGAACAGACCGGAATCGTTAGCGAGCGGCCGGCCCTGCTCCGGTTGGAAGAGGCGCTCACCCAGCAGGACGGTGTGGCAGACGTCCTCGGTCCCGGCGACTCGCCCTTCACCGACCCACGTGGCGTGATCATGTCCGAGAATGGGAACGCGGCCAGGTTCATCGTGATCTTTGACAGCGATCCGCTGGCGGCCCAGGCCATCGACGACGTGCGGACGCTTCAGGCCAACGTCAATCTGCTGGCCATCGAGGCCGGGCTGCCGAATGCCGAGGTGACGGTCACCGGGCAGACCGTGATCGCGTCCAAGGTGGCCGACCAGACCCGCCTGAGTCTGATCGTCGTGCTCATCGTCGCTCTTCTGATCGAGCTGGTCATCTTGATCATCTATCTGCGGGCGCTGGTGGCGCCGGTGGTGCTGCTGCTCTGCAGCGCACTCAGTGTCGCTGCCGCCCTCGGCCTGACCACGTTGTTGTTCCAAGGCATTCTGGGCCACCAGGGGCTGACCTTCTACGCCCCCTTCGCCGCGGCGGTGCTGCTGATCGCCCTTGGCTCGGACTACAACGTGTTCGCCGTGGGACCGATCTGGCGCGAGACCAAGCAGCGTCCGCTCGCCGAGGCCCTCTCGATCGCGGTGCCAGGCTCCGCACAGGCGATCACGATCGCCGGTCTCATCCTCGCGGCCACGTTCTCTCTGGTCGCCATCATCCCGCTCTCGACCTTCCGCCAGATCGCGTTTGCCATGACGGTCGGGTTGTTGCTGGACACACTGGTCGTCCGGCCGATCCTGACCCCCGCGGTGTTGACTCTGCTCGGATCGGCCGCCAGCTGGCCGAGCAAACGCGTCAAGACGAGCGCGGCGGCGTTTTTGCGGTCGCCGGAGCCCCAGTCGGCGTCGGACCAGGCGGCGTCGGACCGGGCGGGGTCGGACCGGGCGGCGTCGCCGGAGCGTGTGCCGGAAGGATCCGGATGAGCTATCAGCAGATCAAGAGCCGGCGCCGGCGACGCTGGCGGATTGCGATCGAGGCACTGGTAGTCGCCGCGGGCGTCGTGCTGCTGGTCTGGGGCGCGAACTCACTCGCCCGCGTCGGTGCGGAGTCGCTGCTGGAACGAAGCATCAAGAACGCCACCGGTGTCGCCTTCGATCCCGACGTCGAACTCGGCAAGGGATTTGTGCTGCCGCAGGCGATCCGGGGGGCCTACCGGGAGGTCCACGTGACCGTCCGCGGCATCCAGAGCGGCCCGTTGCGGGTGCAGGAAGTGGACGCGAATCTGTACGACGTCCGCCTGCCGTTCAGAAACCTCGTGTTGCGTGACATCCGTCGGATCGGTATCGGACGGTCGGTGGATGAGGTGACACTGTCGTTCCAGGACATCAACACCTACTTCGAGGTCACGGGACAGGCGGTGCGGCTGTCGGGCACCAAGGACGGCGAGGTTCGGCTGATCGGGTTCTTCATCGTCCTCGGACAGACGGTCCGGGTCACCGGTACCGCCGACCTGTCGGTGGACGGCAGCCAGCTTCGCGTCGATCCCGCGAAGATCGACACCGGCGACGCCTCGATGGATCAACTGGGCCGCCTCTTCCTGGATCAACGGCTGCACCTCACCGTTCCTCTCGACACCCTGCCGTTCGGGTACGAGCTCACCCAGGTGAGGTCGGACGAAGACGACGTCGTGCTGACCGCCGAGTCCCGCAACATCGTCTTGCGGCCATGACGCCGGCATGGAGACCGGTGTGGCCATCCCGCGGGGAGTGATCCCGGTGGACCCCGGGGAGCAGCGTTCGACTTCGACTCGCCCGCCCTCGCGGCGGCGGTGATGGAAGCTGACCGGACTGTGGTGGGCGATACTGGGTTCGAACCAGTGACCTCTTCGGTGTGAACGAAGCGCGCTACCACTGCGCCAATCGCCCTGCGGCTGCCCTACATTTGGCTGCCGTAGTGAGCCCCGGAGGGCGACGACCACCTTATCCCATGGCAGCGGTCGCTCTCACATCGTCGTCGTTCGATCGCGGCTACGGATCAACAACATCGGTGCTCTTGACCAGGAACTGCGAGGCTATCTCCGCCGTCCTCGGTCCGGGCGCCGGATAGTCCACCCCGTCCCACTGACTAATCGCCTGCACGTCGCGCAACGACGAGGTGATGAATACCTCGTCCGCTCCGGCGGCGTCGGTCAAGGTGAAATCGTCCTCCACGATGTCGCACCACTCCAGCAGCACCTCACGCGTGATGCCGGCCAGCGGCCCCGAGGCGAGCGGCGGGGTGACAACCCGGTTGCCGAACACACAGAAGATGTTGGTCCCGGTCCCCTCACACACATCGCCGGCAGTGTTCAGGAAGATGGTCTCCGACGCACTACGGGCGTGGGCGAACGCGAGCCCCCGAACGTTCTCAGCGTACGAGGTCGACTTCACCCCGCTCAGCGCGCCGTGTTCGTTGCGTCGCCACGGCGCGGTCACGATGGTCACACCCGGCTCGGGCGGTGAGGCCGGCTCCGCGACCACGACCAGGGTCGGCGGACCGTACGCGGCTTGCGAACCGAGCGGCCCGGGCCCGCCGGTGTAGGTGATCCGAATTTTGCCGAACTCCCACTCCTGGTTGGCGCACACTGCCTCGATGGCCCCCCGGACCACGGTGTGATCGGGCGGAGGCAATTCGAGGGCCGCCGCCGAGCGACTCATCCGGTCCAGGTGGCGCTGCACCGCGAACGGACCCGCCGCAGTGATCTTGAGCGCTTCGAACACCCCGTCACCGACCACCAGTCCGTGATCGGTGATCGGCACCGACGGGGTCTCATCCGCGCCGTACAGTTGTCCGTTGAACCAGATCGACCGAGTCGGAGACCCGACGGTCGGGGCCGGTGGGGGAGCGGGCGCGACGTCCATGAACCGAGCCTAGACCAACGCTCGCCCGGACTCGGGTGCATGCAACTGATCAGATTGGCGTCCTGCGCGGTCCTCGGCTATTGTTCCTAGCCGCGCCCGCCCGAGATTAGGGCGCAATGCGGACGTGGCTCAGCTGGTAGAGCATCACCTTGCCAAGGTGAGGGTCGCGGGTTCGAATCCCGTCGTCCGCTCGGGGGCCTCGTAGGCCTCGCGGTGGAGTGGCCGAGAGGCGAGGCAACGGCCTGCAAAGCCGTGTACGTGGGTTCAAATCCCATCTCCACCTCTTGGAGCCTCACGGCTCTGAGGGCGATTGGCGCAGCGGTAGCGCGCTTCCCTGACACGGAAGAGGTCACTGGTTC
>JAKDLH010000046.1 GCA_030452945.1 Microlunatus sp.
GCGTAGGAGCGGCCGAAGTAGGTGAAGAGGAAGTCGCAGTAATACTTGATGCCCTGGTAGGACGTCAGCACGACCGCGTCGAGTTCCTTCACCGCCATGATGGTCCGCAGCCCGCTGAGGCGGCGCTCGAACTCGGCCTCGGAGAAGGTCAGGGCGGCTTTCGGTCCGTTATGCAGGACTTTAAGCCGGTCCAGATCGGCGACCAAGGTCGGGGGGTCGGTCACGATGACACCTTTCGGTCGTCGAGAAGCGGTCTGCGAGGTCCGACGGGGACGAGATCAGTCGGAGCGCAGGGGTGCCTTGCTGGTCTCCTTGGCCACCGCCACGGCGACCAGGGTGACGAAGGCTGCGGCCACCAGATAGAACGCCGGGGCGAGGGCGCTGCCGCTGAGCTGAAGCAACAGGGTGGCCACGAACGGCGCCGTGCCCCCGAACAGCGCGTTCGAGAGGTTGAAGCTGACTGCGAAACCGGAGTAGCGGACCCGGGTCGGGAACAGTTCGGCGAGGAAGCTGGGCAGCGTGCCGTCGTTGAGGGTGAGCAACCCGCCGAGGAGGATCTGCACGGCCAAGATGATGAGGAAGATCCCGGTGTCCAGGAGCAAGAACAGCGGCACCGTCAAGATGATGAACGTCACCGAGGCCAGGATCAGCATCCGGCGTCGGCCGAACCGGTCCGAGGCCAGACCGGTCAGCAGGATAAAGCCGATATAGGACAGCAGACCCAGAGTCGTGGCCAGGTAGGCCTGCGTCGGGTCGATGCCCACCTCGGTAGCCAGGTAGGTGGGCATGTAGCTGAGCAGAATATAGAAGCCGACCGCGTTGAGCAGCACGGCGCCCATGGCGATCAGCAGCACCTTCCAGTAGTTGCGGAACAGGCCCTTGACCGGGGTCGCCTCGACGCTCTCCTCGGAGGCGAGCTCGCGGAACACCGGGGTGTCCTCCAGCTTGGTGCGGATGTAGCGACCGATCAGACCCATCGGCCCGGCGATCAGGAACGGCAGTCGCCAGCCCCAGCTCTGCATCTGCTCGGTCGAGAGCAGACCAGTCAGCAGGGCCGCGATCAGCGAACCGAGCAGCAGACCGGTGGCGGTGGACGCCGGCACGACGGCCGCGTACAGTCCCCGTCGATTCGGCGGGGCGTACTCCACCAGGAAGGACGAGGCACCGGCGTACTCGCCGGAGGCCGAGAAGCCCTGGACGACGCGCAAGAGGAGCAATATCGCCGGCGCCCAGAGTCCGATGGTGCCGTAGCCGGGGATCAGCGCGATGCAGAAGGTCGCGCCCGCCATGATCAGGATCGACCAGGCGAGGGCGGTACGGCGGCCGACCCGGTCCCCGATGCTACCCCAGACGAACCCGCCGATGGGCCGGACCAGGAACGAGATGGCGAACAGGGCGAAGGTGGCCAGCAGCGCGGTCTGCGGATCCCCTGGGGGGAAGAAAACCGCCGCGATGGTGATCGCGAGGTAGCCGTAGGAGGCGTAGTCGAACCATTCCACGAAGTTGCCGATGAAGCTCGCACCCACGACCTTGCGGAGGTCCTGGCGGGTCACGACGATCTCACCTGTGGTGCTGGCGTCCCTGGGCGCAGTTGAGCCCTCGGGTGTCGGTTTGGTCGGGTCGTCCGTCGCCATTGAAGCTCCCACAGCCGGGCGGTTGCGATGGTTGCAACCGCGTTGCATCAGTATGGGGCAGGGGTCTTGGCTGGTGTCAAGGGTCTGGAGCCACTATTGGGTGGCTGCCGCTCAGACTTACCCTCACCGAGGGTCGTATGCTGGCTGATTGACGAGATGAAGGAGGTCGGCTGATGGCTCTGAGTGCTCTGGACCTGTTCTCGGTGGGTATCGGGCCGTCGTCGTCGCACACGGTCGGTCCGATGCGCGCGGCTCGCCGGTTTGCCGTCGGTCTGCAGCAGGCCGCACTGCTCGAGTCGACGACCCGCGTGCTCGCCCAACTCTACGGTTCGCTCGGGGCCACCGGGCACGGGCACTGGTCCGACCGCGCGGTGCTGCTCGGCCTGGAGGGTGAGGATCCGGAGACGGTCGACACTACGAGCGTGCCGGAGCGGGTACAGCAGATCCGCAGCCGTGGACGGCTGACGCTGGCGGGCACTCATGAGATCGACTTCGACGTCGACGAGGACCTCGTCATGCACCGCCGCAAGGCCCTGCCCACGCACCCGAACGGAATGACCTTCGAGGCGTTCGACGCCTCCGGCAAATCATTGTTGCATCGCACCTATTATTCGGTCGGTGGCGGCTTCGTCGTCGACGAGCAAGCGAGCGGCAGCGACCGCGTCGTGGCGGACGCCACACCGGTCGCCTACCCGTTCGAGACCGGGGGTCAGCTGCTGACCCACTGTCGCGAGAGCGGACGGTCGATCGCCGAGGTGATGATGGCCAACGAGCTGTCATGGCGCTCCGAGGAGGAGGTGCGCACGCAGTTGCTCCATCTCTGGGACGTCATGCAGGACTGCGTCGAAAACGGTTGCACCCGTACGGAGCGGACGCTGCCGGGTGGACTGAAGGTGCGACGACGCGCGCCCGGGCTGCGGGCGCAGCTTCGCGAGCAGGAGGCGGCAGCGCAGGCCGACGGCGGACCCGTGCTCGACCCGCTATGGGCAATGGAGTGGGTCAACCTCTACGCCTTGGCCGTGAACGAGGAGAACGCCTCCGGTGGGCGGATCGTGACCGCACCCACCAACGGCGCAGCCGGCATTATTCCGGCGGTGCTGCACTTCTACACCCGTTTCGTCGACGGCGCCGACGACGACAAGGTCGTCGAGTTCTTGTTGACGGCGGCGGCGATCGGCATCTTGTTCAAACTCGGTGCTTCCATCTCGGGCGCGGAGGTGGGTTGTCAGGGCGAGGTCGGTTCTGCCTGTTCGATGGCCGCCGGCGGCTTGGCGGCCGTGCTCGGGTGCACCCCGCAGCAGGTCGAGGACGCGGCCGAGATCGGCATCGAGCACAACCTCGGTCTCACCTGCGATCCGGTAGGCGGGCTCGTACAGATTCCCTGCATCGAACGCAACGCGATCGCGTCGGTCAAGGCGATCAACGCCGCCCGGCTCGCCCGGCATGGCAGTGGCGAGCACAAGGTGTCTTTGGACCAGGCCATCAAGACGATGCGCGAGACCGGCGCCGATATGAAGATCAAGTACAAGGAGACCTCCCGCGGCGGTCTCGCGGTCAACGTCATCGAGTGCTGAGCAGGCTTTTCCCGTCATCGGAGTTGCGCAACAGCGAATCCGTGGCGTCGAGCGGCCTCGGTGAGCTGCTGGTCGGCGCTGGCGACGACCGTGACTCGCGCGATCACCGCCGCCGCCAGGTGAACGGCATCGTAGCCGCGCAGTCCCTGGAGTTCGGCGATGTCGCCGGCGCCGCGTACCAGTGCGGTATCGACCGCGACAACGCTCACCTGGTCCCACAGCGACTCGAACTGGTCCTTGGCGGTGTGGAGCCCGATCGCGTCGAGACGCCCGCGTCGCTGCGCGGCGGCTAGGGCAGCGCGGGCCTCGACGTAACCGATCTCCGCACACACCACGTGATCTGCCTCGAGCCACAGTCGTTCCGCCTCGGGTCGGTGCAGCTCGTCATCGATCAACAGCTTGACCAGCGTAGACGTGTCGACGTAGGTGATCACCCGCGCTGAGCTGAGACATCGTCGTCCAAGGAACTGCTGCCGACCAGCGTGACCCGCTCCGTTGGGAGGCGCCGCGTCTGTGATCGCGGTGCCTGCACGATGCCGGCCGCCACGAGGGCGGACATTCGGTCGAGGTCGGCGCCCGCTGGGCTCAGTTTCGCGATCGGCCGGCCATGCTCGGTCACCACGATCTCTTGCCCGTTCTTGACCAGCTCGAGGTGCGCACTGAGTCGATTTCTCAAGTCCCGTACGCCGACCGAGACGGACCTCGCGTCTGTCGCCATCTCCATCTCCACATTGTAGCCACAAACGGCAGCCGAGCGGTTCGGGATGGAAGATCCTCAGCGGGTGGTCTCACCGTCGACCTGACCGAGTGCTGAGCCGGTGGTCCGGCCACGCGCTGACCGTTGGGTAAGGGTCCATGAACCGGCAAACAGCACCACCAGCAGCACCGCCGCGGCCACCGCGACGGTGCCGCTGTCGCGCCACAGCCCCGACAGGGCGAGCGAAGCAGGAACGGCGGCGGTGAGCACCCCTTCGACGATCGCCACCGCACCGGTGAAGTCGGCGAGGTCGGCTCGCTCCAAGGCGAGCACCAAGAAGAACAGGAACCACAGCAGCGACCAGGCGAGCCAGATCACCACGAAAACCCGCCCGCCCTGCGTCCAAGTGAACGCCGCGAACCCGACGGCGCTGACCGAGACGAACAGCGAGAACCACCCGAGCCCGTGATCCGGCCATCCCGTCGCCGCGTTGATGCCGACCCAGAGGTAGGTGAATCCGAACAGGTAGAGCCCCGCCGCCGCGGCGATGACTTCCCGGTCACTGCCGGCGGTGATGATGACGAAGGTAGGCGTGACGACCTGGAGCGCGCCGACGAAGAAGTTCAGTGGCGCGGCCGCTTTCGGGGTCATCCGGCCGAGCAGCATGATCCCGTTGACGATCAAGACGGCGCCGACGAACAGCAATCCGACGTCGGTCACGGGAACCAGTGTCGGGCCGGACGGGGGATCGTGTCGAGGTGTTGGTCTTTCAGTGGGGCATGCCGTTCGCGGTCGGGTTCGGGTGGGACGTCGACGACTCGGCGTCTGGTAGGGGATCGGTGCTCGGCAACAGCTTGGTCAAGAACGGTCCGACGATGTCGATCGGCAGCGGGAAGACGACGGTGGAGTTCTGGTCGGCGCCCAGTTCCAGCAGTGTCTGCAGGTAGCGCAACTGCAGCGAGGCAGGAGACCGGCTCAGCGTTTCGGCCGCTTGGCGCAGTTCCTCCGAGGCCTGCAGCTCGCCGCGCGCGTTGATGATCTTCGCCCGTCGTTCGCGTTCGGCCTCGGCCTCCCGGGCCATCGCTCGTTGCATCGCCTCGGGAATCTCGACGTCCTTGATCTCCACCACACCGACGTCGACACCCCAGGCTTTGGTCTGCGCTTCGATGGTCCGCCGGAGGTCGGAGTTCAGGTCCTCACGGTGGGCCAGCAGGGTGTCCAGGTCGGCGCGACCGAGCAGCGAGCGAAGTGAGGTCTGGGCGATCTGGGAGGTGGCGACCGCGAAGTTCTCCACCTTCATCACCGAGGCCACCGGGTCGGTGACCTGGAACATGACCACGGCGTTGACGCGGGCCGGTACGTTGTCGCGGGTGATCACCTCCTGCGGCGGGATGGTGAGGGTGACCACCCGCAGGTCGACCCGGACCAGTCGCTCCAGCCCGGGCACCACCCGTCGGGGTCCGGGGCCGCGGAGCGTACGGAGTCGGCCGAGCCGGAACACCACCCCGCGCTCGTACTCCCGGATCACCCGCAGACTGGACACCAGCCCCCCGACGAGCAGGGCCACGACGACGACGATGAGCACGGTCACGGTGGTCACGGGCGAAGCCTCTCGTGGTTCTCCCGGGGGATCAGCTTCTCGGCATCGGCGTCGCCGAATGATCCCCACCGGGTGCCGAACCGGTCCCGCTTGAGCTCATAGATCGCGGTCTGCGGGACGTGCTCGGGAAAGTTGCTCGGCGTCCGCCACAAATGTCGGGCCAGCGGCACAGCGGCCAGCAGGACCAGCGTCGCGACACCGAGCAACAGTGCGGTCTCGGGCCCAGACGGTCTGGACAGGAGCATCCCAAGAGGGAAGCACACAGCCAGGACCGCGATGCAGCAGGCGATGCCGCGATGGAACCGGCCTGCTTCGGAATGCGGCCAGGGATCGAGTTCCCGGGTGACTTCCCGCCCGGCGGCTGAGGTGGTGCAGGTGCTCTTGACCGGGCAGGAGTTGCACACACTCGGCTTCGCGCGGTACCGCACGATCCGCTGCTCCGGATCGAAGGACGCCGGCCACAGCCACTGGTCCTCCGGGCAGGTCCAGGCGTCGTGGTCGTCGTGGTAGCGGAAGCTCCCGGTCCGCCAGCGTTGAGCACGGACCGCCACCCGTCGCGCCATCACATCGAAGCCGTACGCCACCGTGAGCAAGAAGGCGCTGTAGCAGCAGACCAGCAGCACATCGACGGAGAACATCAGTCCGGCTGCGATCCGCCGCTGCCGACCGGCTGCTGCTCGGTGAACAACGAGTCCTGCGGCAACTCCTGCGTGGTTTGGCGGGTGCGGGCGTATCGCAGCCCCAGGAAGGCGATGTAGAGGAACGGCAGGCAGCCGCCGACGATGATGAGCACGTCACCGGGCATCCGGCCCCACTCCAACAGCCGGTTGCCGGTGCTGGTGAGGTAGTTCAGCGAACGGGCCTCGAAGTAGCCCTGCTGGACCGAGGCGTAGAGCTGCCGGATCCCCAGCGGAAGCAGGGTGGCGAACACCATCCAGGCCAGTCCGATGTTCAACGACCAGAACGAGATTTTCGCCAGTCTCTCCGGCCACTTGTCCGAGGGAATCAGATACCGCAGCGCGAACATCGCCAAGCCGACCGCGAGCATGCCGTACACGCCCATCATCGCGGCGTGCGCGTGGTTGGCGGTCAGTGCGGTGCCGATCTCGTAGTAGGAGACGATGGGCAAGTTCACCAAGAAGCCGAAGATCCCGGCGCCGACGAAGTTCCAGAAGCCCACCGCCACCAGGAACATCACCGCCCAGCGGTGCGGGAACGGCCCGCCGCTGGACCGCTTCTCCTGCCGCGATCCAAGCTGCAGGAAGCTCCAGGCCTCGATGGTGAGGAAGGTCAGCGGAATCACTTCGGCCGCCGAGAAGAACGCGCCGAGTGCCATGTGCTCCACCGGCGTACCGGAGAAGTACAGGTGGTGCATGGTACCGATCACCCCACCGGCGGAATACAAGATCACGTCGAGGAAGATCACTCCGAGCGCGATCTTCTCCCGGACCACGCCGAGCATCACAAAGATGTAGGCCACCATCACGGTGGTGAACAGCTCCAGGAAGTCCTCGACCCACAGGTGCACGACCCAGAAGCGCCAGAACTCCGCCACCGACAGGTGGGTCTGGGTACTGGCCAGCATGCCGACGGCGTAGAACGCCGGGATGGCCAGGGCGGAGAAGAAGAACAACCACGGCATATTGCCCTTGGACTCGCTCTTCAGCCGGGCCCGGATGCCGCGGAAGATGATCGCGATCCAGACGAACATCCCCACGGTCAGCAGAATCTGCCACACCCGGGGCAGATCGATGTACTCCCACTGCTGGGCGAACAGTGGGCCCGTGGCCCAGGACACGCCGTGGATGGACAGGGCCTCGCTGATCAGGCTGCCGACCACGACCAGCACGACAGCGCCGAAGAGGATGTAGACCAAGACGGCTTGTCGTTTAGGTTCCCGGCCGGCGATGAAGGGGGTCAAGAAGATGCCGGCGGCCAGGAAGCCGGCCGCGGTCCAGAACAGGGACAGCTGGAGATGCCAGGTCCGGGCCAGATTGAACGGCAGCCAAGCGGCCACGTCGACCCCGAAGAAGCTTGCCGTGTCAGCGCGGTAGTGCTCGGTCAAGCCGCCGAGGACCGTCTGGACCAAGAACAACGCGGCGATGGTGAAGAAGAACCACGCGGTGGCTCGCTGCGCCGGGGTGAGCTTGACCTCGTCTGGCTGCCGGAACGAGATGGCCGGCGCCTCCGCGCTGTGCCAGCCGACCCCCTGGCTCCAGCGGCCGTAGACGGCGAACAAGGCCCCGGTCCCGCCGAGCAGGACGATCAGCGACAACACGCTCCACACGACCACGTCCGCGGTGGGGCCGTTGTCGACCCGGGGTTCGGCTGGCCAGTTGTTGGTGTAGGAGTACGTGTGGCCGGGTCGCTCCGCCGCCGCGGCCCACGCCGTCCAGCCGAAGAAGGCGGTCAACTGATGGATCTCAGTTGGGTCGGTGATCAGTTTGGGGAGCAGGCCGTACTGGGTGGAGTCGGTGCCGAAGAAGTCGGCGTAGTGCTGCTTGTTGGCTTCGAAGGCCCGCGCCTGCGCGTCGGTGAAGGTCAGCGTCTGGGTCGCCTCGTCGTAGCGATTGGTCCGAAACTCCTCCACCACCTGGGAGTGCGGATCGGGCGCTCCCTGGCTGACCAGCTCGTCTTCGACGAAGGTGGTGGCGCGGCGCAGGTAGTCGGCGGTGTAGTCGGGCCCCAGATAGCCGCCGTGGCCGACGATGGAGCCGTACTCCATCAGCCCGCGGGCCAAGAACAGCTCCTGACCGGCGGTGATGTCCGCACCGGTGAACAGGGTGTCTCCGTTCGGGGTGACCACCTCGACCGGTTGCGGCATGGAGGCGGCGTAGGTCCGATAGGCCAGGATGCCCATCACGAAGAAGCCGAAGACCATCACCAGGGCCACACCCTGCACCCAGCCCTTGCCGACCAGCATCTGTCGACGGTCGGGGGCGGACTCGGGTTGGGGCGGCAGCTGCTTGATGGCCATGACGCGCGCTCCGATCGTCGAGGACAGCAATCAGCGGAAGTGACCACTGCTCCGCGACAAAATTTTCAGGCCGCCGGGCCGATCGACCAGGGTCTAAAGTCCCTAGCGGACGCGCGGGAAACCGACTATAGGGATACGGTCAACCGATCCGCAGGTCCGAGGTGGTACCCGAATCGGAGTCGAAGGCGTTCACCATCGAGTGCGCGGCGCGCACCATGTAGGACCAAAGCTCGGCATCCTGCTCGGGTGTGAGAGCGAGTGAATCGATCGCGTCGCGCATGTGGGCGAGCCACCGGTCCCGCTGGGTCGGGGTGACGGCGAACGGGGCGTGCCGCATCCGCAGTCGAGGGTGCCCGCGCTGCTGGCTGTACGTGGTCGGGCCGCCCCAGTACTGCTCGAGGAACATGCGGAACCGATCCTCGGCTGGGCCGAGGTCGTCTTCGGGATAGAGCGCGCGCAACGGTGGGTCGCCGGCCACGCCCTGGTAGAAGCGATGAATCAGCTTCTCGAAAGTGGCGTGGCCGCCAATGGCATCGTAGAAAGTGGGTCCGGTTGAAGTCGACATGGTGCTCCCATTCTCACCTACCCGTCGACGTCCTGCCGGACTGACTGATTTAGCCGGCTTTGGCGTCGGGGTGCTGGTGGTCGGCCAACGGCTCCGGCTCCACCATCCGTACGGCCAGGTTCTGGACCGCCGGTTTAGGCCGGTCGGGTCCTCCCTTGCTGAAGTTGGCGAGCCGGAGCACCTCGCCGTTGCGGACGTACCAGATGGTTCCGTCGTCGGCTCGCAGCTGGGTCACCCGGAGCCCGATTTCCTCGACCGTGCCCGAGGCGAGTTGCATGTCGACGAAGTCGCCGACGCCGAGCTGATCCTCCACCAGCATGAAGATCCCGGACAGCAGATCCTTGATGATGCTCTGGGTGCCGAAGGCGAGAGCGGCCGCGACGACCGAGGTCCCGGCGACGATGGTGGTGATGTTGAAGCCCAGTTCGGCCAGCACCATGGCCGAGGTGAGCAGCATGATCACCACGGTGATCAGGCTCTTGGCCAGCGAGCCCAACGCCTGGATTCGCTGAGAGCGCCGGTCGGCGGGCAGTCCCGAGGCCGACTCCAGCGCTAAGGCGGCCCGCGCCTTGGCGGGCCGCCCGATGCTGCGCCTGACGGCCCGGTCGATCAGCCGGTGGCTGACCAGCCGGGCCAACACCGCGACCAGACCGATGAAGACGATCCGTGCCGGAGTGAAGACGACGACCTCCGCCAGGTTGTCGGGCAGCCAGTCCGGCACGACTCACGAGCCCCCGCGCCGGTAACTGATCCGACCCCGCCAGATGGTCGCCGCCACCGGATCTGGCAGCTCTCGGGAGTGCCACGGGTTGTTGCGGGCCAGCGACGCCGACGTGGCCGCATCCACCGTCGCTCGGGCTTGTGGATCGACCAAGACCACGTTCGCCGGCTCCCCGATGGTCAGCGGTCGACCCTGGTGCGGCAGCCGTGCGATCCTGGCCGGTTCATACGACATCCGCTCCGCCACCCCGGCCCAGTCCAGCCGTCCCGGTTTCACCATCGTCTCGATCAGCACCGCCAGGGCGGTTTCCAGGCCGATCATGCCGGGGGCGGCGTCGATGAAGGCGTGCTGTTTGTCGTGCCGGGCGTGGGGTGCGTGATCGGTGCCGACCGCGGCGATGGTGCCGTCGGCCAGCGCCTCTCGTAGCGCCGCCACGTGCTCGTCTGGTCGCAGCGGCGGATTCACCTTGTAGATCGGGTCGTAGCCGGTGAGTTCGGACGTGGTCAGCATCAGGTGATGCGGGGTCACTTCGGCCGTGATGGCGATGCCGCGCCGGTGAGCCCACCGCAGCACGTCCACCGTGTCGGCGGTCGACACGTGACATACGTGCGTCCGGGATCCGGTCAACGCCGCCAACTCGGCGTCTCGGGCGACGATCGTCGACTCCGCGGCTGGCGGCCAGCCGGGCAGCCCCAGACGACCCGACAGCTCGCCCTCGTGGCAGCATGCGTCGGCGCCGGCCAGGCGCGGATCCTGAGCGTGCTGGGCGATGACCCCGTCGAAGGCCCGGACATATTCCAGGGCTCGTCGCATCAATCGGGCATCGGTGACGCAGACGCCGTCGTCGGAGAACACCCGCACCGTGGCCGCCGAGCGGGCCATCAGGCCCAGCTCGGCCAGCTCGGACCCCTGAAGGCCTTTGCTCACCGCGCCGACCGGTACCACTTCTGCGGCGCCGTCGCGGCGGCCGAGCGCCCAGATGTGCTCGGCGGCTTCGGCGGTGTCGGTCACCGGGTCGGTGTTGGCCATCGCCAGCACGGCCGTGTAGCCGCCGCGGGCCGCCGCCAGCGTGCCGGTGGCGATCGTTTCGGCGTCTTCTCGTCCCGGCTCACGGAGGTGGGTGTGCAGATCGACCAGCCCGGGTAGCGCCACCAGCCCGTCGGCATCGATCCTCTCGACGTCGGCGCCGGCTTCGGACGGGTCGACGAAGACCCCATCCCGCATCAGCAGATCACCCTGGCCAGCCCCGACCAGATCGGCTCCGACGATCAACAACCCGGCGTTGGGCGCCTCACCCATCCCACTCACGCGAGCACCTCATGCGCTCGGGTGACCGGCATCTCCTCGGCTCCGCCCAACAGTTCGTACAGCACCGCCATCCGCACCGACACTCCCGCGGCTACCTGATCCAGCACCAGCGAGGACGCCGCGTCGGCGGCCTCGGCCGAGATCTCCAGGCCACGATTCATCGGGCCCGGATGACAGATCGGGGTGTCGGGACGCAGGCTCTCGAGCCGGGGACGGGTCAACCCGTAGGAGATCGTGTACTCCCGCGGGGTCGGGAAGTAGCCGCCGCTCATCCGCTCCCGCTGCACGCGCAGCATCATCACCGCGTCGACGGCCGGAAGCACGGCGTCGAGGTCGTGGCTGACCGCGACCGGCCAGGTCTCGATTCCCGCGGGCATCAGCGTCGGCGGAGCCACCAGGACGACCTTGGCGCCCAAGGTCCGCAGCAGCAGCACGTTGCTTCGAGCGACCCGGGAGTGGGTGACGTCGCCGACGATCGCGACCGTCCGCCCGGTCAGGTCGCCGCCGTCGAGCCGGCGGAAGTGGCGGCGCAGGGTGAAGGCGTCCAGCAGGGCCTGGGTCGGGTGCTCGTGGGTGCCGTCGCCGGCGTTCAAAATGCTCGCGTCGACCCAACCGGTGACCTGCCACGGTGCGCCGGAGGCCATGTGCCGGATGACCATCGCGTCCACCCCCATGGCCCCGACGGTCATCACCGTGTCCCGCAGGGACTCGCCCTTGGACACCGCGGAGCCCTTGGCGCTGATGTTGATCACATCGGCGGAGAGCCATTTGCCGGCGATCTCGAAGGACGACCGGGTGCGGGTGGAGTCCTCGAAGAACAGGTTGACGACCGTCCGCCCGCGCAGCGCCGGCAGCTTCTTCACCGGTCGGTCCTGGACGGCCGACATCTCCTCGGCCAGATCGAGGATCCCGGTGATCTCGTCAGCGCTCAGGTCACCGGCGGACAGCAGATGACGCATCAGGCCTCCTCGACCGGGTCGGACTCGCCGCGAGCCGGTCCGAGGGGATCCGTGGTCGTCCCGGCGGGCCGGGAGATGGTCACCTCAGTCACGCCGTCGATCTCGGTCAGCTTGACCCCCACGCGCTCGGACGCGGCGGTGGGCAGGTTCTTGCCGACGTGATCGGCCCGGATCGGAAGCTGGCGGTGACCCCGGTCCACCAGGACGGCCAGTCGGACGGCCCGGGGCCGACCGATGTCGCCCAGCGCATCCAACGCCGCACGCACCGTACGACCGGAGTAGAGCACGTCGTCGACCAAGACCACCACCGCGTCATCGACCGAGGACGGCAGATGGGTGGGACCCACGGCGCGAGTCGGCTGACTGCGCAGGTCGTCGCGGTACATGGTGATGTCGAGAGAACCGGTCGGGATCTCGACCTGCTCGACCGCGGCGATCGCTGCGGCGAGTCGGTGCGCCAGCGGGACGCCGCGGGTCGGGATACCCAGCAGCATCAGGCCGCTTGCCCCCCGGTTGGCCTCCAGGATCTGGTGGGCCATCCGGGCGCAAGCGCGGGCGATCTGATCGGCGTCCATCACGACCCGAGTCGACGCCGAAGGAGACGGCGCTCCGGGAGACGGCGCCCCCGGTGGCGGCGCCCCGCGAGGTGCTGTCGCGGACGACTCGGTCGGACCCGCAGGCATCGGGACGGGCGGCTTCTCTGACACGCGGGATCCTCCTGGAGGGGCGCGTCAGACCGACTGGCGCTACCGTATGGGGATGAGTGGACTGCAGAGCATGCTAGTGCCCCTGGAAACGCTACCGGGTTGGCCGGCGGCGCCTAATCCCACGCCGCTGCACGCGCTGCTGCTCCTCGTGGGTGTGCCGCTGGTCGTCATCCTGATCATCGCCGGCTCGTCGTGGCTGAGTTCGACCCACGAGCTGAAGAAGTACGGTCCGACCGTCAATCCCACTACCGCCTTCGCCGGCGCGCCCGGCGTGGAGTCCGCGACTGAGGAGGTGCCGGCCGGCATCGAGGCCAAGACGACGTCGGACAGCGGGACCGGTGGCACCAGTGCTCGGTGGTGAGGCTCTGAGCTTCGGCGACCGGCGGCAGATCGACGCCGCGCTCGCCACCGCCGAGCGAGTCAGCGGACTGTCCTTCCAGACCTACCTTGGTCCAGCTGCCGACCAGACCCGACAGCACGCGATCGCACTGCACGCCAAGCTCACCGATCCTGACGGTTCGGTGCTCGTGCTGTGCGATCCCGAACGGCGGGTGTTGGAGATCGTGACCGGGCAGCGGGTCCGAACCCTCCTCGACGACGGCGCGTGCCGGCTCGCCGTGGCGACCATGACGTCGTCTTTCCTGGCCGGCGATCTGGTTGGCGGTCTGATCAACGGCATTCAGCAGCTCGGCGAGGCGGCCTATCATCCGCAAATGCTGCACGCTTCCGGGCGGCTCTGAGCAGTTCGGTCGGTGGCGCTGGTTCGGCTGGCCGGCCGGCGGGCGTCCGGATCAGCCGGCCTGCTGACAGGCCAGCGCCCGCGCCGCGTGGTCGCGACCCTCGAGGATCGGCCGTCGGACCGAGTCGACGGGGGAGTTGGTTGCCAACCAGGCGTCCACCCGTTCGATGAATGGCGCCAGCTGGTCGGGCGCCGGGAACAGGTAACGCAGGACATTCTCCCGCAGCGCGTACCCTTTCCTGGACCAGTCGCCGCTGCCGACTGAGATCTCCCCGGCCACGGCGAGGAACTTCTCGGCGTACGGCTGCAGCACATCGTCTTGGCCGCGCTGCCAGAACGCCACGGTGATGGCGCGCTGGGTTCCGTTGGGCACATCGTCGGCTTCGGTAGCCAGTCGCCACGCCTCCGCCTTGGCTTCGAGCGTGGGCCGAGCGGCGCGGGCTGCCGCGGCCTGCTCGACCCCGGTCACTGTCTGGTCCCGTTCGGCTTCAGCCTCGATGGCGAGGTCGTCCAGACGGCCCAGTCGGGCGAGGTTAACCACACACGACCAACGCAGCTCCGGATCGATCTCGACACCGGTGGGTACGGCGACGCCATCGAGCCAGTCAGCCAGCCGGTCGGTCCCGCGGTCGTCCTCGGCCGCGTCGGGGAACACCTTGGCCAGCGCCAGCTGGTGATCCGACCCGGGTATGGCGGCGTCCATCAGCTCCATCACCCCGTCCTGCCAGCGACGCAGGACCTCGGCTCGTTGATCGGTAGGGGTGTAGCGCTGCGCGGCACTCGCGGCTTGTCCCAGCACGGTCCGGACGGCGACGGGGTCGGATTCGGTGCCGACAAAAGACAGCACCAGGTCGACGTAAGCGGTGGCCGGGAGTTCGCCGTCGCGGCACATGTCCCAGGTTGCGGTCCAGCACACCGCTCTGGCCAAGGCGCTGTCGAGATCGCCCAGTCGGCTCAGCACCGTCGCCAACGATCGCTCGTCGAGTCGGATCTTGGCGTAGGTGAGGTCATCGTCGTTGACCAGCAGCAGGTCGGGGCGTGGCAGCCCGGTCAACTGGGGGATCTCGGTCCGTTCACCGACGATGTCGGACTCGATCCGCCCGACTCGGGTTAAGGTGGTCGAGGCCGTTTCGTCGACTTCGGTCGGTCTGGAGTAGAGCCCGATCGCGATTCGGTGCTCCCGCAGGGTCGGGTGCTTCGCGGACGCGGACTGGAGCACCACGAAAGACCTGATCACGCCGTTCTCGTCGGTGCTGATCTCGGGTCGCAGGGTGTTGATTCCCGAGGATTCCAACCACTGCGCCGACCAGCTGGACAGGTCACGACCGGAGGAGGCGCGCAGTGCTTCCAGCAGATCAGCCAGCGTGGTGTTGCCGTAGGCGTGCTGCTCGAAGTACGTCCGGCAGCCAGCCAGAAACTCCTCCTGTCCGACGAACGCCACCAACTGCACGAGCACCGAGGCGCCCTTGGAGTAGGTGATGCCGTCAAAATTCTGCTCGACGGCCTCAAGGTCGACCATGTCGGCCGCGATCGGATGGGTCGACGGCAGCTGATCGGCCCGGTTGGCCCAGGACTTAAACCCGTTGGTGAACGAGGCCCAGGCCGAGTCTGGGTCGTCGATGATCTGACCGAGGGCGAAGTTGGACGCCCAGGTGGCGAACGACTCCTTGAGCCACAGTCCGTCCCACCATCGCATGGTCACCAGGTCGCCGAACCACATGTGCGACAGCTCGTGCAGGATCGTGTCGTCGCGGACCTGGTACGACGCGGGCGTGGCCCGGCTGCGGAACACGTACTCGTCGCGCAAGGTGACACATCCGACGTTCTCCATCGCGCCGCCGTTGTACTCCGGCACGAACACCTGGTCGTACTTGCCGAACGGGTACGGCTGGGCGAAGGCAGCTTCGAAGACCCCGAACCCGGCCTCGGTCACGTCGAAGATCCGGTCGGCGTCGAGGTGGTCGGCCAGTGACCTCCGACAGTAGAGCGCGGCCGCGACCTCTCCGCTCGGGACCTGCAACGTGCGGCGAACCTGGTGGTAGTCGCCGGCGATCAAGGCCGTCAGATAGGTGGAGATCGGCTTGGTCTGGGCGAAGGAGAACCGAGCTGTGCGGTCGTCCAGGGGCTCGGTGGCCAGCAGGGCGCCGTTGCTGACGACCGTCCAGTCCGGCGGGGCGATCGCGGTGATGGTGAACTTGGCCTTCAGGTCCGGCTGCTCGAAGTTGGCGAACATCCGGCGCGCGTCCGCCGGCTCGAATTGGGTGTACAGGTAGACGCGTCCATCCGCTGGGTCGACGAACCGGTGCAGTCCTTCCCCGCTTCGGCTGTAGCGGCAGTGGG